>NZ_JBXWSJ010000012.1:0-96050 GCF_059613365.1 Ruegeria sp. BHSA163 | reverse complement strand
TATGTTCGGGGCGCGGAACAAAGTCCCAGTAGTGATCTATATGTCTTGGCCGCAACCCTGTATCACGCCATAACCGGCGAACGTCCAATCGACGGTCAAACCCGCCTGAACGCGTTCAACAATGGTCAATCTGACCCTTATGTTCCGCTTTCCGGGCGCTATTCGGGATATCCGAGCAAATTCCTGAATGCGATTGACAAGGCGCTGGAGGTACACACCACCGATCGTCTTCAATCGGCTTTGGATTGGTTGCGAATGTTCCGCGGACCAGACGTGATGTTTGACACGTTTGCTTACCGTCCAGTGTCCGTGATCGTCGGCATGGACCACAAAGATCACGAGGCCGAGAAAGAACGCATAAAAGCCGAGACTGAAAACGCCGAGGCTGTTGTGACCGCCCTTCTTGCTGGCAATGCTGACCTTACGCTTGGGAACGAAGAAAAACCTGAACAAGAGCACGCGAATTTCGCAACTTCAGATAACGCACCGGTTACCGTTGACACAGTAGTCAAAAGCGGTTCGGGAAGCGGAAGCAGGTCAATTGTATTGGTCGTGATCGCGTTAGCGGCGGTCGTTACAGGAATGATAATTCTGATGTCGGGCGAAAACTCCACGCCCAAGGCAACCCCGGTCACAGTTGAGGCCCCAGCGCCGATTGATGCTGTACCGGAACCGGTCGAGCAGACCGTCGAAGTCCAAGCAGAGCCGGAATCGGCCGAACCCGCTTTGGCACCCGAGACCGAGGTAGCGCAAGAGCAACCTGTCGAGCAGACAGTGATACAGGAACCAGATTCGAAAGAAACGTTAGAGCCGCCACTCGATGCCGTTGCCGCCTCAGAGATACCGCCAGCGGAAATATCAATCCTGGAAGTTGGCGAAAAGCAGCCCGAACTGGAAGCCGAGGCAGCACTCTCTGAGTCTGAAATAGGTTTACCTTTGGAAGAACTCATCAATCTCTTGGACAACCAAGTGGCTTTCGCTCACTGGGACGTGGATGTACCGTTCACAGTTTCACGTCGTCGTGCATCGACGGGTAATGTGCTTGCTATTAGTGGTATTGATGCTGATCAGGATATGTCCGTTGTCGGCGATTGGGTTCAGCGTGGAACGACGATTTTTACTCTGAACGGTGAACCTATTCGCGCGGATCTCTCGTTTGAAGCACACATATTGAGCAATTTTGCAGTTGAACCTGATGGGTATGTAAGGGCTACCGCCCGTTACCGCGCATTGGGTAAAACCCGTGCGCAGAATGCTGTTTTGGCATTGCCCGCATACCGCAGTCTGGGTCTTGAGAACGGGCTAACCTTCAGTATCCGCCACGTAGACGGGTACGGCTGGCAAACATCAGTACAGACAGTGCCGAACGACAGTGAAAGTGACCTTAGACGTGGCGACGTTCTGTTGCGCGAAGGTGAGGAAAGCGTTGCTTTCGATGGTCCAGAAAGTCTGGAAGTGATCCTCGAAAATCTTGTTGCCGAAAGTCGCCCCACAGCCGAGCTGACCGTATTGCGCAACGGATCTGAAACCGCCGCTACCATGCGGCTTGCGCAGGAGTAGAGAAACCCGGATCGAGTGAAATTCGCTGGCAAGTATGTGCTGAGGGTGGCCCCCAGTTAGCCACCCAACGGGGACCGGCCCGTTGCGGATCGTAAGAGTGATTTTTGGTTTTTAGTCTCACCGAACCTTATGCGCGGTGATCTGTAACAAACACGCGGGAAGTGCTCCGCATCAGATGGAAAAAGGTGTCGACACCATGTTTAAATACAAAAGCCCTCTGAGCCGGCTTCTAGAAGGTGCCGGCAAATCCAAAGAAGATACGGCCGAAACCGAAGTGATTGCCGAGAACGATCTTGAGCAGGCAGATCAACCTGAGCCAATCGCAGATTTCAATGCGCTGCGCGAGGCACTAGCCGGCGGCAACAATAGCTTCGAAAACTTTGAGGAGTCGGAAGATCTGATCCCAGAAGGCCAAATGCCTGAATTTTTCGAGACAGATGAAGAGTCCAAGGACGAAACTGTGGAAGAGGAGACGGCGGATGCGCCCGTCGACCCAGAAGTTTCAGAGGAAGATCAAGTTGTGACGTTGCACCCCGCATCAACTGATGCGGCGGAAGATGAAAAAACCATGCTCGCGGCAGTTGCCGAAGCATCAACGGAAGAGCCCGAAGATGTTCTCGAAGTCCAACCAGAGCTTGAAGTCACAACTGAGCCAACTGTGGATCCTTCTCCCGATTTTGCAGCCGAAGAAGAAAGTGAACCATCTCAGCTGGAGGAGCCTTCACCAGAACCAATCCCAGTTGCTGAAAAGGAAATTGTGGCTCCAGCCCCAGCGGAGGATCGTCGAGCCCGCGTAAAAACTACTTTCCTCGGCTTTGATCGCGCGAACACGCATGCGCAGGAATTGATCGAAGCCGCAGAACCTGTCGTGAAGATGGAGAGTGCACAGCAGACGTTCCCGGTTGGATGGTTGGTTGTGACTTCCGGCCCGGGTAGAGGCGCCTGCGTAACGGTTACCGAAGGTCTGATGCAAATAGGCCGAAATGACGATCAGGCTATTCAGTTGGACTTCGGAGACACGGGTATTTCGCGCAGCAATCATGCGGTAATCGCTTATGATCCCGAAGACCGAAAATGCTATTTAGGTCACGGCGGCAAGGCTAACCTTGTTCGTTTAAACGGCAAACCAGTCCTCAGCACAGTGCCTATTGCGTGTGGTGATATAATCCGCATCAGTGAAACCTCGATGCGGTTCAAGGCCTTCTGCGATGAAGGATTTGACTGGCGGGATGCCGATTAATGCTCGCAAGCCCTGCATATGATGTTGCGCTGATTCTTGACAAGGGTCAGCGCGACACGCAGGAGGATGCGATTTCCGCACGGGTGTTTGACTCGGCTAGTGCGGGTTACGTCGTCATTGCTGACGGTATGGGTGGGCATGATGCGGGTGAAATCGCATCGGAGCTGGTCATATCAGCATGGTGCGACCTTATGGATGCCCAGCTTGGCGGGCCCGAACCGGTCGAGGGCGATCTGCTCGACGCTCTGCCGATTGCCGCGATGCAAGCCAATACCGCAGTAGGTGATCATGGCGATGAACATCGCGTCAAATTGGGCTCTACATTGCTGGGCATTCTAATGCTTGAGCAGCGTGTCTTTTGGATTTCCATCGGCGACAGCCCTCTCTACCTTTTCCGAGATGACCGTCTGACTCAGATCAACGAAGACCATTCCATGGCTCCAGCGATCGACGCAAAGGTTGCGGAGGGCACACTTTCCTCCGAAGAGGCGCGCGCGCACCCGGACCGGAACCAACTAACCTCCGTTATTATGGGCGGGGAAATCCGCCAAGTGGATTGTCCTGAAAAGGCGTTAAATTTGGTCGCCTCGGACCTTCTCGTCCTAGGTAGTGATGGCTTGCAATTCCTCAGTGACCCCGAAATTGAGGGGCTCTTGCGCGTTCACGCGCAGTCACCTGCGCGCGATATCGCGGATACCTTGTTGCAGGCACTTAAATCCAAAAATGACCCTGGCCAGGACAATATCGCTATTGCCGTCGTTAAACCGGCAGGAACCTAATTAAGGCAGTTCAGCACTCATGAGAAATCATCTAATCATTTCCGGCTTGGCTTTTGCAGTCTTAGCAGGTTCCGCATCGGCGCAGGAAGCATGCGCGACCTACGAAATCCGACGTGGGGATAGCCTTCGGGAACTGGCGATACAGGTTTACGCCACCGAAGATTATAGTTTCATCTATAACGCGAACAGAAATGTTATCGGGTCCAACCCAAATATCATACGCGTCGGCGACAAACTGGTCATGCCTTGCCTGGACGATATTGGACGCGCCGTTACTCAGCCCGAAACCGAGGCAGAGCGCATGGCAGTCGAGATGGCCGCCGAACTGGTAGAAGCGGCGGAAGAGCGGGCTCAGAAAGCCGTTGCTGATGCTGAGGCCCAAGTTGCCGCAGCCAAATCCGAAGCTAGGAAGGCCAGCGAGCGAGCTGTTGTAGAGGCTCGAATTTCGGCGCGTGAGGAAATTGAGGAAGCGCGAACAGAAGCAGCCGCCCTGATCCGCAAATCTCAAGGCGAAGAGAAATCAGAAATTCGGGATCGACAACTGCTGCTGATCACCGGTGGCAACTATGCCCCGTTCACTGACGAAGCTTTGCCGCATCGCGGCCTTTATACGAACCTTGTTGAAACGGCCTTTTTGCGCGCTGCTCCGGAACAGGGCTACAAGATACAGTTTGTCAATGACTGGTCTTCGCACTTGGATTTGCTGATGCCGACATTGGCGTTTGACGCCACATTCCCGTGGTCGCGACCAAATTGCGAAGAAGCTGAAGCTTTGTCAGAAAGCGATCGCAACCGTTGCGAAACCTACAACTTCTCGAATCCGTTTTATGAGGTAGTTGATACATTCTTCGCGCGCGAAGGCTCTGGTTTTGAACAAACTCTTACTTACGCTGATTTTGCAGGTGCAACTATCTGCCGCCCCGAGGGGTGGTCTTTGTCGCATATGGATGCCGTAAGCCTATATGAGCCGGCCATCACCCTTTTACGCCCGGTCTCACCCGATGATTGTTTTCATGCTGTCATGCAGGGCGAGGCAGATATTGTCGCTGTTGAGGCTCATCTGGCGGCCGAGGCCATCAGCCGTCTGGGTTATGAGCATCAGATTATCGAAAACCCAAATCTTGCTGCGATCAAGTCACTCAACGTCATGACACACAAAGACAATCCTGACGGGGAAGCAGTGCTTGAGACACTCAATCAAGGACTGGCGATTATGCAGCAATCGGGCGAGTGGCGCGACATCGTGTCGACCGCTCTGCGCTATCAAATGGAAAATGGCTAGGGCTCCAAACGGCCTAATAAAACCAAAGTCTGGAGGAAGTGGAAATGTTTAACGAGAACCTCAAGAAAGCAATGCGTTTGGCATCTGCGTTCACTGCGCTAGGCGCGGGTGCTGCCGCTGCTCAAGAGGCTTGTACGAATTATACTGTGACTGACGGCGATACGATGGCCACAATCGCGATTGCTGCATATGGCACATCGAATTATCAGCCAATCTTTAACGCGAACCGTAACGTAATCACCAATCCGGGAAACTTGGAGCCTGGTTTGGTTTTGGCACTGCCTTGTGAAGACGGAAGCCTGCCAAATGGACAAAGCGCTCAGGATTTGATTGCGGCAGAAGAACAGCGTGCAGCAAGTGTTAAGCGCTCGAATGTCTATGAACCGCCAATCAAAATGGTTACTGGCAACGGCTGGGCGCCATTTACAGACGAAACCTTGAATGGCGGTGGGTTCATGACCCGGCTTGCCACGACCAGCCTTCAGCGTGGCGGCAACAATCGTGAATTCTCGGTAAGCTTTGTGGATGATTGGAGCGCGCACCTTCAGACTTTGCTTCCTCTGAATGCGTTTGACATTTCGATCGCTTGGACAATCCCTGATTGCACAAATCGCTCGTATGAATGGTCTCTGGAAACTGAGGCACGGTGTACACAATTCGTTGCGTCGGTACCTGTGTATGATGTTGTTGGCGGCTTTTTCACTTTGCCTGAAAGCGCTTATGCTGGTGCGACAACCTTCGAAGAATTCAAAGGTGCCACGATCTGTCGTATGGAGGGGTGGAGCATGGTTGTTCTCGAAGAAGTTGGTCTAAATGATTCCAATGTCACTATGGTTAAACCAAAGACCGCGCGGGAATGCCTTGATGCAGTTTTGACTGGGACAGCGGATATAGCTGCGTTTGAAGTTGAACTGTTCGCGGCAACGATGAATGAAATGGGTTTGTCATCGGCGGATATAGCCGAAAACCCCTTTGTATCTACATTGTCTTCGATGAGCTTTCTCGCCCATCGCTCCAACCCCTACGCGCGTCAATATATTGCGATGATGAACAAGGGCTTGGTCGAAATGCGCGAGTCTGGAGAATGGTACGCTATCATCTCGGATACGTTGCGCGAACAGAACCAAAAATTGAATGCAGCATCGAACTGATCCCTCGGTTTACGGATGCTTTCTGGGCTGGTCTTAGGACCGGCCCCTTTTTTGAAGGGATCCAAAAAAGTTCCCAAACCCAGCAGTTTCAAAAAACTGAGAACGTTCGCGCTACAATTTGTTCCGTTTCCGATGGCTAGTTGCGAATATTATTGCTGAAGCGAGAGATTTATCTATGCAATAACCAGCTCACTTAGGGACAACCCAGTTCTAAGGTGTATTGTTTTTTGTAAGGCTTGCTGGAAGATAACCGCGGGCAGTTGCTCCACCACGCACTCAAAAAAGGTGTTGCAATGGGAACAGGCTCTTTTCTCCAGTTTGAGTAAAAAAGCCGACCGTTAAGGGTCGGCTTTTGTCGCTCAGCGCGGGTGATCCAATTTTTCGAGTTTCAGGTTTCACCCAATAATTGCGTTCAAGGTTGCGCTCGGACGCATAACCGCTGCCGCCTTTGCTGGGTCAGTATGGTAGTAACCTCCCAAATCGGCGGCAACCCCTTGCGCGGCTGCAAGCTCTGAAAGGATTTGCTCTTCGCTGTCGGCTAGTTGTTGTGCAATCGGTGCGAATTCGGCGGCCAACTCGGCATCTTCTGTTTGTTTTGAAAGAGCCTCTGCCCAATAGCGGGCAAACCAATAGTGGCTGTCCCGATTATCGGGCTGACCCACCTTGCGACTGGGCGAATTGTTATTATCAAGAATACCCTGCGTTGCTGCTTCGGCTGCCGTGCCCAGAACACCTGCTTTGGCGTTACCTTTGCTGTCGGCCAGGAAGTTCAGCGACTCCCCCAACGCGCAGAACTCGCCCATCGAGTCCCAGCGAAGGTGGTTTTCCTCGACCAGCTGCTGCACGTGTTTTGGGGCCGAGCCCCCTGCCCCGGTTTCAAACAGGCCGCCACCGTTCATCAGTTTAACGATCGATAGCATTTTGGCAGAGGTTCCCAGTTCTAGAATTGGGAAAAGGTCAGTCAAATAATCACGCAGCACATTCCCGGTGATAGCAATCGAGTCCTTGCCAGCGGTTATAGTCTCCAGTGATTGTTTGGTCGCTTCGCGTGGGGCCATTATCTGAAATTTGTCTGCAACGCCCGTGGCATCAAGCGCCGGATTGACGTATTTGATAAGCTCAGCGTCATGGGCGCGATTAGCATCCAGCCAGAAGATCGCTTCGGATCCGGTAAGACGCTGCCGATCCATCGCAAGCTGGATCCAGTTTTCGATCGGCGCTTTTTTCACTGTGCAGGAACGCCAGATGTCACCCTGTTCAACCTCATGCGAATGCAAAGTCTCTCCATTTTCCAGAACAATACGGATGGTGCCGTCGGCAGGAGCTTGGAATGTAGTCGGATGCGAGCCGTATTCTTCGGCTTTCTGCGCCATCAAACCTACGTTGGCAACAGCCCCGGCAGTCGCGGGGTTTAGCGCGCCGTTGGCTTTAAAGAACTTAATGGTTTCGTCATAAACCGGCGCATAGCAGCGGTCAGGGATGACGCAGTTGGTGTCCCCTTTTGCGCCGCTTTCATCCCAACCTTTACCTCCGGCGCGGATAACCGCAGGCATTGAGGCGTCGATGATAACGTCAGACGGAACGTGCAGATTGGTAATACCGCGGTCTGAATCAACCATATACATCGAAGGACGATCCGCTTTAATCGCATCGATAGCCGCCAGAATATCGGCGTTGCCCTTTATGCGATCCAAAAGATCGCCAAGGCCCGAATTTGGGTTCACTCCAAGAGTTTCCAATTCGGCACCGAATTTCTCGAATACTGGGGCTAACCACGCTTTGACGGCATAGCCAAAGATAATTGGGTCACTGACCTTCATCATCGTGGCCTTCATATGCAGCGAGAACATAGTGCCGTCGCGCTTTGTGTCCTCGATTGCTTCCGCCAGGAATGCGGAAAGTGCCTTGACCGACATGAATGTGGCGTCAGCTACGGTGCCATCGGCCAAAGGCCAAGAGTCTTTCAATACGGTTACACTTCCATCTTTGCCGACAAACTCGATTTTTGCGTCGCCTGCTTGGGCGGCGGAAATCGTTGCTGATTTCTCGTTTGCATAGAAATCATTGTTGGACATTGATGAGACCTTAGTCTTGCTGTCAGCACTCCACTCTCCCATCGAATGAGGGTTTTTCTGAGCATAATTCTTCACCGCCCGAGCAGCGCGGCGATCGCTGTTGCCTTCACGAAGAACCGGGTTCACTGCCGAGCCCTTAATGGTGTCGTATCTTGTGCGGATCGCCTTTTCTTCATCCGTCGAAGGCTCTTCGGGATAGTTGGGGATGTTGTAGCCTTGCGATTGAAGCTCTTCGATAGCAGCGACCAATTGGGGGACAGAGGCAGAGATGTTCGGCAATTTGATCACATTGGCATCCGGCGTTTTTACCAGTTCGCCCAACGATGCCAAATCGTCGCTGACACGCTGTTCGTCTGTCAGGTTCTCTGGGAATGTCGCCAATATGCGCCCAGCTAACGAGATGTCCTTGGTGCCAACACTCACTCCAGCGGCCGAAGCAAACTTGCGGATGATGGGAAGAAACGATGCGCTTGCCAGTTCGGGCGCTTCGTCTACAATGGTATACAATATGTCGAAGTTCGATTTTTCTGCCATATTCCCTAACCTTTTTTCAGCCTTTCGGAGCGTGCTATCCAAGAGTTTGTGCCATCTTACACCCGGCACCGAGCCGTAACTGGACCATTGGCCCAACGGGAGACTCTGATTTGACAGGCATCCCATAAATGAGGATTGCCTCGGGATCAATCGGTTTGCGTTGCGCAAATTGACACGGGTTCAGGAAGCGCAACTAAGCTTAGTATGTATGCTTTCGCGCACTGAACATGTCCTTCGATGGAAAACGAAATTTCAAACCGCGCTCCAGCCCTGGACGACCCGAGGGCAACCTGGGCACCATGTGGCCCAAGAAATTGACGGCAATTGTCAAGCCGGTGCCGACCTTCATGTCACCGCTGGCGGCAGTTTGGGAAGGGAAAAAAATTGTGGCGATTACCACCATCCAGCGCTGTAAAGGACTTTGGGTTTCCGTTCTCATCAGCCCCCTTCAACGCAAAAGCAATTTTTACTTCCCCTCATTCGTGAGGCTGGCTAAGACGGTTCTCCAACATCATCCTAGGAGAGTGTTTTGGATCTTATCGCCCAAACTATCGCTACTGAAATCAATGCGCGTCCGGAACAGGTGTTTGCCGCCGTTCGTCTTTTGGATGAAGGTTCCACGGTACCCTTTGTTGCCCGCTATCGCAAAGAGATTACAGGTGGTCTGAACGACACGCAGCTGCGCATATTGGCGGAGCGTCTGGTCTATCTGCGAGAACTCGAGGCGCGCCGCGATACGATTCTGAGTGCAATCAAGGATCAAGGCAAGTTAACCGATTCATTGGCGCGTTCTATTGCCCAAGCAGAAACCAAGGCTCAGCTTGAAGATATATATCTGCCCTACAAACCCAAACGGCGCACCAAGGCAATGATTGCCCGCGAAAATGGATTGGAGCCGTTGGTAAATGCCATCCTGAATAATCGCGAGTTGGATCCGGAAATCATTGCACAGAACTTTTTGTCGGATGTCGTTGAGTCGACCAAAGATGCCCTGAACGGGGCGCGGGATATTATCGCGGAACAACTGACGGAAAACGCTGACCTTCTGAGTGAACTGCGAAGCTTTATGCAGCATGAGGCCTGGTTGTGGGCCAAAGTGATCGAAGGCAAAGAACAAGAAGGTGCCAAGTTCAGCGATTACTTCGATCATTCCGAGATGTGGTCAAAGGTTCCTTCGCATCGTGCGTTGGCTATGCTGCGTGCCTCGAAAGAAGGGATTGTTTCGCTGGATATTGCCCCTGATCCGGAAACAGGAACGGCCCGCGCCGAAAACATAGTTGCCGCTCATCTGGATACCCGTGGAACCGGACCTAGCGATACTTGGTTACGTAAAGTGGCCGGATGGACCTGGCGGGTGAAACTGTCGCTGTCGATGATGGTCGAACTGATGGCGGAATTAAGAGGGCGGGCTCAGGAGGAGGCGATTCAGGTCTTTTCCCGAAATCTAAAAGATTTGTTGTTATCGCCCCCGGCCGGCGCCCACACAACGCTTGGTTTGGATCCGGGTATTCGAACAGGTGTAAAGGCCGCAGTTGTGGACGCAACCGGTAAGTTGTTGGCGACAGAAACGATCTACCCTTTTCAACCCAAAAACGATCTGCGTGGAGCGCAAGCCGCCCTGTTGAACCTGATCTCAAGTCACGAAGTAGAACTGATCGCCATTGGCAACGGCACTGCCAGTCGCGAGACAGAACGATTGGTTAGCGACACACTCGCGCAATTACCCAAATCTATGAAAAGCCCAACCAAGGTTGTAGTCTCAGAAGCCGGTGCGTCGGTCTATTCAGCATCAGAACTGGCTGCGCAGGAGTTCCCGGAGCTGGACGTGTCGCTGCGCGGCGCGGTCTCAATCGCGCGGCGTTTGCAAGACCCGCTGGCCGAACTTGTAAAGATTGAGCCCAAAAGCATAGGTGTGGGCCAATATCAGCATGACGTTGATCAGAACCGCCTATCCCGATCTCTAGAAGCAGTGATCGAGGATGTGGTCAACGCTGTCGGCGTGGACCTCAATACCGCCTCAGCACCATTGTTATCGCATGTCTCCGGGTTAGGTCCTGCTCTCGCTGAAGCCATCGTTGATCATCGTGACGTTAACGGTGCTTTCCGATCGCGAAAAGAGTTGCTACAAGTCGCGCGCCTAGGGCCGCATGCGTTTGAACAATGTGCGGGTTTTTTGCGCATCCGGGGTGGTTCCGAACCGCTTGACGCCTCTGCGGTGCATCCAGAGGCGTACGAAGTTGCCAGCAAAATCGTGGCGGAATGCGGCCGAGATATCCGGCAGATTATGGGCAAAGAAGGGTCGCTGCGCGGATTGCACGCAGAACAATTCGTTAATGAGTCATTTGGCCTGCCGACCATACGCGACATCTTTGCCGAGCTCGAAAAACCCGGAAGGGATCCTCGGCCTGACTTCGTGACCGCCAGTTTTACCGAAGGCATAGAACAGATATCGGACCTAAAGCCCGGAATGATGCTTGAAGGAACGGTAACGAACGTCGCTGCATTTGGTGCATTCGTAGACATTGGCGTACATCAGGACGGTTTGGTCCATGTCAGCCAACTGGCTGACCGGTTCGTAAAGGATCCGCATGAAATCGTGAAAACAGGTCAGGTCGTTAGAGTTCGTGTGCTTGAGGTCGACGCGCCGCGAAAAAGGATTGGGTTGAGTATGCGTAAAGGTAGTGGGCCCTTGACCCCACAAGGCCAGTCTAGGGGCAGTTCCGGAACTTCCAAAGATGGCGGGAAAAACCGCGGTGGAAAAGGCGGAAAGCCCCACGAAAATACTCGAAACAACGCGATAGGTGATGCTTTGACGAACGCATTAAAAGGAAATCAGCGTTAAGTATTTTATGTACAATGGGATTGAGGCGCGAAAAATCAGTCAATCTTGTTTTTTTGCATCTGAGGCGTGATCCCGAAATTGGCCCGGTAGACCCGAGAAAAATGGCCTGGGTTTTCAAACCCGCACGCAATGGCCACCTCGGTTACCGAAGCTTCGCTTTGCAGCAACAGGTTTCGGGCGCGTTCCAGCCTCATTTCCATAAAGTACCGTTTGGGCGATGCATTTAAGTATTTTCCGAATAAGCGTTCCAGCTGTCGGGTTGAGATACCAAGCTGATTGGCGATCTCCGAAGGGGAAACCGGCGCTTCAAGCCTTTGCTGCATGATTTGAATCGCCTTGGCGAGATGGGCATTTCGCATCCCATTTCTTGACTGCAGTGATACGCGTTGCTCTGCAGTTGCATTCCGCACAGCGTTATAGACCATTTGATCGGCCACCGCGATTGAAAGATCTGGCCCATGATCCATTTCAATTAGATGTAGGATCAGATCAGCAGTCGCCGTTCCTCCGGATGCGGTGATATGTTTGCCGTCGGCCACAAAAACGCTGCGGACGAGGTTCACTTCGGGAAAGGCCTCCATAAAGCTATCGTGGTATTCCCAGTGAATGGCCGCTTGTTGACCATTGAGAAAGCCAGCTTCGGCCAACAGCCATGCACCGGAGCACAAGGCCCCGATGGATGTGCCGCGTGCACGCTCTCGTCGCAAAGCTGCCAACAGGGGGCGACTGGCGTAGTCACGCATATTTATCCCGGACAAAACAAATAGCCGGTCACATTTCGGAATACTGGATATTCCGCCATTCACCAAGGTTACCGTGCCGTTCGAACATGTAGCGGTCTCGCCGTTTTCAGACAGAAAAGACCAATTATACAGGGTCTCACCGCTGACTAGATTGGCAATGCGAAGGGGTTCTACGGCGCAGGAAAACGCAAGGTGCGAGAATTCTTCGATCAGTAGAAAGGTAAAATGCTGGGTGTCTCTCATGGTACCCTTACTAACAAAACTTAATTCATACTGTAGGTAGTTTTACTAATCTGCGCAGTTGTTCAGAAGCAGGATCACCTTTTTGCGCACAGTATAGATTCTTATTGTATGCAAAATGCATTTTCAATATACAGCTTGAAGCTGAAAACATGGTTCAACATAGGTAAATCAATGAAAGATGCGTCCCGAAGCAAGAAGTCGGAACTTTACGAGCATTTGAAATCGGCTGTCCTGACGCTTGTCTTGAACCCGGGGGAAGATCTTGATGAGGTAAGCTTATCTGAAGAGTTCAACTTGTCGCGTACCCCATTGCGCGAAGTTTTTCGCCAGCTCGCGGGTGAAGGATTTGTTGAATTGCGCGAAAACCGAGGTGCTCGGGTATCCGCACTGACTTACACAACGTTGCGGGATTTTTTTCTGGCGGCGCCAATGATCTATGGTGCTATTTTGCAGTTGGCAGCAACGAATGCCAAACCGGACCAAATTAAATCCCTCAAGTTGGCGCAAGACACATTCAAGGCGACGCTAAGGTCAGGGTCAGCTGCTGATCGCGCCATGGCCAACAACAAGTTTCATGAAATCACCGGTGAGATGGCGGACAATGTGTATCTGCTGCCGTCTTTCAAGCGTCTTTTGATCGACCACGCCCGAATAGGCATGACCTTCTACCGTCCACAGGATCAGTTGATGGCCGATAAATTATCCGAGGCCAGCAGTCAGCATGACGCAATAATCGCCGCCATCGAAACGTGCGACGAAGCTGCTGCTGCGCAGTTGGCGATCGATCACTGGAACCTGTCTCGAGGCCAGATCGAACAGTACGTCACACCAGCAGCACTGGACGTACCAATGGGTTCGATGGCGCGAAAGACATCTGCTTGAGGATGCAAATGACCCCCTTATTCAAATTTGACGGGATCTATACTCCGGTCGTTACTCCCTATCACACAAATGGCAGCATCAATTGGGACGCACTATCCGACGTGATTGAGTTTCTGGTCGTAAACGGCGTTCACGGGCTTATCTCCGGCGGTTCGACCGGAGAGAACTATTCGCAGACGGTTTCTGAGCGTTTGGAACTGGCAGCCTTTACACAAGAACGCCTGAAGGGTCGATTGCCGTTGGTAATTGGCACCGGAGCGATGATGACCCCGGATTCAGTTGCGCTGGCCGCAGGCGCACGTGAAATTGGCGCTGATGCCATTCTTTTAGCTAGTCCGGCCTATTCGGTGCCTACCGACAGAGAAAATGCATTGAATGCCTTGGTAATAGACAAGGCCGCCGATCTTCCGGTGATGTTATACAACTATCCTCATCGGACAGGCACGATGATGGGTGAGGAGTTTCTGGACCGTGTTGGGCAAAGCCGAAATTTCTGCGGTATCAAGGAAAGTTCTGGTGATATCAATCGCGTGCATCTTTTGGCCCGGGACTACCCTCATATACAACTTGGTTGCGGTATGGACGATCAAGCGTTGGAGTTTTTCGCTTGGGGTGCGCCTTTCTGGGTGTGCGGGGGGTCTAACTTCCTGCCAGCGGAGCACGTGGCGCTTTATCAGGCTTGCATTGTTGAGGGTGACTTTGCAAAGGGTCGCAGGATCATGTCCGCAATGATGCCTTTGATGCGGGTACTCGAACAGGGTGGCAAATTTATTCAGACCATTAAGCATGGTGTTACAATGAACGGGATCGAAGCGGGCGCGATGCGCCCCCCCCTCAAAGGTCTGAACAAAGATGACAAGCGGGCACTGGAACAGGTGACGCGAGTCCTAAAGAAAACAATCTCCAACATCGTGGCTGAGGGGTAAGAGATATGGATCTGTTGACGAAAGACGAATACAAGTCCATTGCTGCAAACTTGACCCTGCCAACGGGTGCCTTCATCGACGGTGCCTTCCGCCCCGCGATCTCAGGAGAGACTTTCACAACAATCAATCCAGCGACGGGCGAAAAGCTGACCGAAATAGCCGCCTGCAGAGCGGCAGACGTTGACTTTGCCGTCGAAAAAGCCCGAGAGGCATTTGACGACGGCCGCTGGTCTAAATTGCACCCATCGGACCGCAAGGACGTGTTGATCCGGTTAACCAAGCTTATGACGCGCAACGCACGCGAACTGGCGGTGATGGAAAGCATCGACAGCGGTAAGACGATCTACGATTGCGAATCCGTTGATGTTCCTGAAACGATCCAATGTCTTAAATGGCATGCCGAGTTGATCGACAAAATCTATGATCAAGTCTCACCTGCCAGCGATGACCACATTGCTATGGTCATACGTGAACCGATTGGCGTTGTTGGCCTGGTTTTACCCTGGAACTTTCCACTGCTGATGTTGGCCTGGAAGATTGGGCCAGCGTTGGCTGCTGGTTGTTCGGTCGTGGTTAAACCAGCCGCAGAAACCACCTTAACCGCGTTACGTATGGCAGAACTGGCAATGGAGGCGGGACTGCCGCGGGGGGTTCTCAACATTGTGCCCGGCGGTGGGGCAGAGGTGGGAGAACCCATTGGGCGGCATATGGACATCGACATGGTTTCCTTTACCGGCTCGACTGTCACCGGCAAGCGGTTTTTGACCTATTCCGCAGAAAGCAACGCCAAAGAAGTTGTGTTGGAAATGGGGGGCAAGAACCCTGCTATTGTCATGGATGATGCCGAAAACCTCGACCGCGTCGCCGCCCATGTAGTCAATGGGGCATTCTGGAATATGGGCGAAAACTGCTCTGCCTCTTCAAGGCTAATAGTGCACAAGGATGTTAAGGCTGAATTGCTGGAACGCATAGCCCATCATGTCAAACATTGGAATGTCGGCGACCCATTGAACCCTGAAACGCGCTTGGGTGCTTTGGTCAGTGACGGTCACTACAAAAAGGTGTGCGGTTATTTGGACCAAGCCGAAGATGTTCTAATAGGTGGCAAGGCGGACAACGGATTTGTCGAAGCCACAGTAGTTGAGGTCCGTGGCAACGACGTGGCACTTGCACGTGAAGAGATTTTTGGACCTGTACTTTCAGTGATTGAGGTTAGTGGCTTTGAGGAGGCTATTAACATCGCGAATGACACGGAATACGGTCTCTGCGCCTCGATCTTCACTTCGAATACCAAACGAGCCATTCGGGGGGCGCGCGCGATCCGGGCAGGAACTGTCACGGTCAATAGTTTTGGCGAAGGGGATATCTCGACCCCGTTCGGAGGTTTCAAACAATCTGGATTCGGTGGGCGCGACAACTCTATTCATGCCCATGATCAATATACCCAATTGAAAACCATCTGGATTGATTTGGCCGATGACACGGATGAGGCCGTGGATTGACCGAGTACACGGCACGGCGTCTTCCAAGGCAGACCGGCCCAGCAGGATGGAATGCCATCCTGCAGCCGCGAAATATACTGCCGCAATTGCAAAACAACATCTCAGCAGACATCACGATTGTGGGCGGCGGGTTTGCGGGGCTAAGCGCTGCTCGCAGATTGCACCAACTCGATCCATCTTTGAAAATTGTTCTTTTGGAAGCTGGACGTTTTGCAGACGGTTCGGCGGGGCGAAATTCGGGATTTATGATCGATTTGCCGCATGATCTGGCTTCCGAAAACTATGCGGGCGATGGTGGTCTTGAGGCGGATCGGGCAACAATCGCTCTGAACCGCAAAGCGATCGGGTTCGCGACCGACTTTGCGCAGGATTACGGTCTACCGGACGAGATGTTTGATCCATGTGGAAAGTTCAACGCTGCGGCGACCCATGCCGGGGATAAGCACAATCGAGACTTCGCTACGCATCTTGAAAGGCTGGGGGAGCCATTCAAGTTGCTGGACCAAGGAGAGATGCGGGAAATCACTGGAAGCCCGCATTATACCTCGGGCCTTTACGCACCAGGCACAGTGATGATCCAGCCTGCGGGTTATGTCCGAGCATTGGCTTCGCATATGGCAACACTGACAAATCTGTTTGAACAGTCGCCGGTGACCGGATTTCAAAAACAAGGCGTGGGGTGGCTGGTCAAAACACCGGCTGCTCAGGTTGCGACTGGACGCATCATCCTAGCTAATAATGGTCACTTGGAGAGTTTTGGATTCTTTCAACGCCGGTTGATGCACATCTGTCTCTATGCGTCGATGACTGAACCGCTTACACCCGAGCAGATTAGCACTTTGGGCGGGCAAAGCCGATGGTCCGTGACACCGGCAGATCCAATGGGTACCTCGGTTCGACGAATATCTGGTAGCTATGGTGATCGAGTTCTGATCCGTACCTGCTCCAGCTTTCAGCCGACAATGGAGGCCAGCTCGAAGAGACTGCAAAGTGCCGGACGTGTGCATGACCTAAAGTTCCTAGAACGGTTTCCAAATCTGCCAGACCTGCGCATGGAACATCGCTGGGGAGGTATGTTGTGCCTAAGCCGCAACGGTTCCGCCGCATTCGGCGAGTTGGCACAAGGCGTATTTTCTGCCTGTTGCCAAAACGGATTGGGCATTGCACGCGGAACGTTGCAAGGCATGGGCGTTGCCGAGCTGTTGGTGAACGGGGGGTCAGAAATAGCCGATCATTTTCTGGAACAACCAATGCCGCCACGCCTCCCGCCGGAACCGCTCGCATCGCTTGGCGCCAACAGCTATCTGGCGTGGAAAGAATGGCGTTCGGGTAAGGAATGACGGGACAGGAAATATGAAACAGTCGACGTCGATCGATGGATCTCGTCGGCTCGACGCACTCAAAAACTTTGATTTAGTTCGTCCGCTGCTGGAATCTCCCGTTCACGGCGCGCAATAAAGTCCAACAATGCCTCGTTCTTGGCAATATCCAGTTTCGGTTCCTCGTAATCAGTTAACAATTTACGCGCATGTTTCAGGGCACGCTCGGTTATCTCGACCTCTCCTTCGGCAACCCACTGCTCGATAGAATTATTGTCGAACAATTCCGGCATGAAAAACGCGGTTTGGAAATTTTCTTGAGTATGCGGATGACCAAGATAGTGCCCGCCTGGGCCAACATCCGGAACAGCCGCCAAAGCCTGATCAAAGTCACCCCATTTTGGTCCTTCGGCCATTCGATAGGCCATAGCACATTGTTCAGCGTCAACGATGAATTTGGCGACAGAGCAGTGCATTCCGGCTTCGTTCCAACCGGCACTGTGCCAAATATAATTGGCGCCCGAATGGATGACGGCACTAAGTGTGGTCGCGGATTCATAACCGGCTTGAGCATCAAATGTTTTTGCCCCGCCCAAAGTGTTCGACGTGCGCCAGGGGACGTCATAGTACCGCGCCATTTGACCGATCATGAAATTCATCAGGCTGATTTCAGGTGTTCCAGCCATTGGTGCGCCGGATTTCATCGAAACGGTTGAAAGGTAATGGCCGTAGATTGCAGGTGCGCCCTTGCGGATTACCTGCGTGTAGGCCAAAGCACTCAGCGCTTCGGCGTTTAGCTGTGCGACTGTCGCGGGAACGCTGGCGGGCGTGTTTGCGCCTCCCAAGACAAATGGAGAACACAAGACAGGCTGATTGCGGCGGCAAAACGCGCGCATTGCACCCAGCATGGTTTCATCCCAGACAAGAGGGGAGTTGCCGTTGCAGTTGCCAGTTGTAACAGGATGATCTTCAAGAAACTGTTCGCCGAATAGGATTGCGCACATTTCCATGACGTCCTCAGCGTTCTTTGGGGATGTTGTCATTCCCATAAAAGTCTTGTCGGAATATTTCATCGACGAATATGTAATCTGCAGATGACGCTGACTAATTGGGTGGTCGTAAGGTTCGACGATGTGGTGTGCGCTGGAGTGCAGAGCTGGCAACATATGACTAAGTTTGTGAAAAATTGCCAGATCGTCCAGCGTTGGATTTCGGCGAACATCGTCCAAATCCCGCAAGAATGGCGCGCCCGTCATCGGTACAAAGATCGAATGTTTTCCGCCAAGGCGGACATTTTTTTCCGGATCACGAGCATGATAAGTAAATTCGGACGGTATCGTCGCAATCAATTCGCGTATTAGACCTCGATCCAGATAAACAAGCTCACCTTTTACCTTTGCACCCGCTGTTTTCCAGTCTTCCAATGCAATTGGATCGCGAAACTGAACGCCGACGTTTTCAAGTATGTCCATTGAGGCGTTGTCGATGCGTTCCACTTGGGCTCCATCCATTACTTCGCACAACGGAATGCTGCGCGTTAGACCAGGCAACATATCGAACTTGGGCGCAGTGCGTAGTGCGCGACGGGCAGAACGCCCACCCGACCGAGACCGGGATTGGATTTGCGTGGTCATCATTGCCTCCATTTTTCCTGACTATTTTGACAGAAGCAGGAGCTAGGCGTTTGACGATTCACGAATTCCATTTGCAAGAAGCGACATGACTAATTTACTTCAGTGCAGGAAACGCCGTTCCATCCATATGCTTTTAACTTGAATTCTACTTACTGGTTCTAAGCTGCAGACGCCTTTAGCGAGGCTTGGATACTGTCAACTTCGGTTGTTCTCTGGAACAGCGACGGAAATTCTGGTTCCGGCCTCCTCGCACAGCTTTGCACAGCGCATCGGAACAACTTGATCGGTAAAGAATGTATCTATATCGGACAGGGAGGCGATGCGCGCGGGCGCTTTACGATCAAACTTTGATGAGTCGGCCACAAGAAATACCTTGTCGCTTCGATCGATGATCGTCTGGCTGACTCCAACCTCTCGCATATCAAAATCCAAAATATCTCCGTCTTCGTGCAGAGCTGAGCAACCAATTACGGCCAAATCAAACCGGAATTGTGAAACCACCTGACGTGTAAGATCTCCGACCAAGCCCCCGTCGGAGTTTCGCAAGTGCCCCCCTGCAACAACCACCTCAATCGTAGGATGGCCGGATAATATTACTGCAATGTTGAGGTTGTTCGTCACCACAAGCAATCCGGTGTGATTGAACAGTTCGGCAGCGATTGCTTCTGTTGTTGTCCCTATATTCAAGAACAGCGAGCAGTCATTGGGAATATGCTTTACGCAGTTACGCGCAATATCAACTTTGGGCGCTTGGTTTAATTTTCTACGCTCGGCGTATCCAATGTTAACGGTGTTTGAAGGCAATACTGCACCGCCGTGCACACGTTCCAATTCCCCGGACTCTGCCAACTCTGTCAAATCGCGGCGAATTGTCTGCGGAGTTACGCCAAAATATGAAACCAGGCCTTCAACGGTTACCTTGCCTTCACGACGGGCAATATTGATGATTTCGGGTTTTCTAAGTGTTTGCACCATCGCTCGCGCCTGAAAAGCCAGTTTCAAGAAGATAGTGTCAAATGAAATGGAATCGCAAACGATGATGTTCGTTTAACGTTAGAAATTGCCAAAATGCTAAATATTCTCGGGTTCGCTTAGATGATTTCCTCATTTATTTCAGATGTTTCTACAAAAAGAGCATAAACGAAAATATTTTTCTTCTATTTGGGCGCGTTTTTTGACATTTACCAGTGGCCCGCTAGTGCAAAGCGTAGGAGCCACAAGATGTCACAAACCTATGACCTTCTCGTAATCGGTGGTGGAATCAATGGCTGCGGCATTGCCCGAGACGCCGCAGGGCGCGGGCTAAGTGTCTGCCTGGTCGAAATGAACGATATTGGCTCTGCGACCTCGGCTTCTTCGACCAAGCTGTTTCACGGTGGACTGAGATATCTTGAGTATTTTGAGTTTCGTCTAGTCCGCGAATCTTTGATTGAGCGAGAAACCCTTTTGCAGGCGATGCCCCATATCTCGTGGCCGATGCGCTTTGTTTTGCCCTACCATCACAGTATGCGCTTTGACTCAACCACGCCTACATCGCGGCTGCTGAGTTTTGTCATGCCGTGGATGAAAGGTCGCCGCCCTGCATGGCTAATTCGACTAGGTTTGTTTATGTACGACCATTTGGGCGGTCGAAAAATACTTCCGGGTACAACCAGTCTTGATTTGACTTCCGGCCCGGAAGGAAAACCCCTTAAGCCGCATTTTGAACAAGCGTTTGAATATTCAGATTGTTGGGTAGAAGATTCTCGGTTGGTGGTCCTGAACGCGCGGGATGCGGAACAACGCGGAGCGGAAATACTGCCGAGGGAAAAATGTATCTCTGCCGACGTTGTTGATGGAGTTTGGCATGTGCAAACCGAAAATAAGGAGACCGGAGAGGTCACCGAACTATCCGCAAGAATGGTTGTAAACGCGGCAGGGCCCTGGGTTGGGGACGTGTTACGCGGGACATTAAAAACCAATACTCAAGATGGCGTTCGCCTGGTTCGCGGTAGCCACATAGTAACGAGGCGCTTGTTCGACCATGATAAGTGTTACTTCTTTCAAGGAACCGACGGCCGAATAATTTTCGCAATTCCATACGAAACTGACTTCACCCTGATTGGAACAACTGACGCGGATCACAATGACGCTTCGATCAAACCGGAATGCACTCCGGAAGAGCGTGACTATCTGATTGGCTTTATAAACCAGTATCTTGCCGATCCAATCAAAGTTGATGACGTGGTTTGGACATATTCGGGAGTTCGCCCGCTCTTCGATGACGGTGCACGCAGCGCGACGGCAGCTACCCGGGATTACGTGCTAAAGGTCGACCTTAGTCGGGGTGCACCTGCGCTGAACGTTTTTGGCGGTAAGATCACGACCTATCGGCGTCTTGCAGAAAGCGCGATGGAAGAGATTGCATCTCAGATACCAGATATTCCCGGACCATGGACGGCAGGTGTTCCATTGCCGGGAGGAGATTTCCCCGTCGACGACGTGTCTATGTTGATAACGCAGCTTCGCGAAAAATTCTCATTTCTCGATGAGCGATGGGCCACTCGCATGGTTAAAGCCTACGGAACCGAAGCTATGGAGATACTTGAAGATAGCTCAGACATAGTGGACCTAGGCCGGAACTTTGGGGCAACGCTGACCGAACGGGAAGTCAACTGGTTGATTACTAATGAGTATGTTCGAGAAGTCGACGATATTTTATGGCGGCGCAGTAAGTTGGGCCTTCGCATGTCGAAAGCGCAAATTGCAGATTTGGGGTCGTGGTTGAAGACGACATTGAACGAAACGGCCTGACTGAAAGTTTCAGTGTTTCGGCGGACAGAGCACCTTGTTTGATCTGTCCGCACTTCCCGAAAACTGGTTTTGATCAATCAGCGTGCAGAATCCATTGCACAAGCCGTATCCAGCATACGGTTTGAAAATCCCCACTCGTTGTCATACCAGCTGAGAACACGCATCATCCCGCCATCGGTCAATCGAGTTTGGTCGATCGCAAAGATCGACGAATGCGAGTCGTGATTGAAATCGCTGGACACCAAAGGTTCATCGGTTACCGCTAGGACGTCCGCCATCTCTCCACCCGCAGCATTTCGAATGGCATCATTTACTTCGTCAACCGTCGCGCTGCGTTTGGGCATAAAACACAAATCTACTGCTGATACATTCGGTGTTGGAACCCTAATGGCGGAACCATCCAGCCGCCCTTTTAGCTGCGGTAGAACTTCCCCGACAGCTCGGGCAGCTCCAGTCGAAGTGGGGATCATAGACATCGCAGCTGCGCGAGCGCGGTACAGGTCTTTGTGAATGGTGTCCAAGGTCGGCTGATCACCAGTGTAGGAATGGATCGTCGTCATATATCCGGTTTCAATTCCGAACACGTCGTCCAACACTTTGGCGACCGGAGACAAACAATTGGTCGTGCAGCTTGCATTAGACACGACGACATCGTCACCAGTCAGGCTTTTGTGATTTACGCCAAACACTATGGTCTTGTCTGCGCCACTGGCTGGCGCGGAAACCAGAACCTTTTTTGAACCGTTCTCCAGATGTTTCGCTGCGGCTTCTCTTTTCGTGAATATGCCAGTGCATTCCAGCGCCACGTCGACATCGTCCCATTCAAGCTTTGAAGGGTCGCGTTCCGCGCTTACACGAATCTCACGCCCGCCAACCAGCATGGTGTTTCCGTCTACACGAATGTCTGCATTTAGACGGCCATGAACACTATCGTATTTCAACAAGTGTGCGTTCGTTTCAACTGGCCCAAGATCGTTAACGGCAACGACCGCAACATCGTTGCGCCCAGCCTCTACCAGAGCCCGCAATACACATCGGCCAATACGTCCAAATCCATTAATGGCAACCTTTACGGTCATTTTTGCCTCCTTGGCGAAATTCCCAGCAGAATACAGTTGGAATCGTCGCTGCAGCATAGAGTGCCTGCGATACCCAAATTTTGTTATCGCTAACAACCACGAATCCAACTGGATTGTCAACAAAACCGAACTGTAAAAATTCTGAAGGTGGCACCAAGCGATCGATATTTGCGTTTGGCTGTGAAGGTTTTGAAAAATCTCCTACGATCGTTCTTCAGCGAATGAGAATGGCGCGAAAGTCGTTAACATTTGTTCCAGTTGGTCCCGGCGAAAACAAATCTCCGATAGCCTCAAACGCAGAGAACGCGTCATTTGCCGCCAGATCCGCGGCGGGGTTTCGCCCTGCAGCGCGCATTCGGGCACAGCTGGTCCCGTCAACGAATGCTCCGGCGTTATCCTCTGAACCGTCGATGCCATCTGTGTCCGCGGCCAAGGCGGAAATTCCTTCAATTCCGTCTAACTCCTGCGCAAGCGCCAACAGAAATTCTGTGTTGCGTCCACCCCTGCCCTTGCCGCGCAAAGTGACAGTAGTCTCGCCACCTGACAAAATAACCACGGGTTTTTGGAACGGCCTGTTCTTTTTGGCAACCTCGCGCGCAATTGCTGCGTGAACACGTGCGACATCCCGCGCTTCGCCCTCGATCGCGTCCGAAAGGATTACGGCGGGAATACCTTGGTTTTCTGCCTCTTGAGCCGCGGCATCCAAAGACAATCCTGCGGATGCAATTACTTGGACAACGTTTTGATCAAAACGAGGATCATCCGGAGCAGGTGCATCGGCTTTAACAGATTGAAGATGTTTCAGTAACCTGTCCGGAAGGCTTATGTGATGATCAGCGATTAAACCCAGTGCATCCTTGCGACCGATGGAATCCGGAACTGTTGGGCCCGATGCAACCTGCGCTGGATCGTCGCCAGGAACGTCCGAAACAATCAGTGATACAACACGAGCGGGATGCGCCATTTTAGCCAGACGGCCCCCTTTGATACCGCTGACGTGTTTGCGAATGGCATTCATCACCGAAATAGGCGCCCCAGACGCTAAAAGGGCCGAGTTCAACAACTGTTCATCTTGCAGCTCGAGTCCGTCTGGTGGACAGGGTAGCAGAGAAGAGCCTCCTCCACAGATCAATGCGACTACCAGATCGTCTGGAGTCAGGTCAGTGAGATTTTGCATAAGGATTTGGCTGGCCTTTAAACCTGCTTGGTCTGGTACTGGGTGCGATGCCTCCAGAACTTCGATCTGCTGGCACTCCGCGCCATAACCGTAACGGGTAACGACAGCACCCGACAAAGGACCTTGCCACAATGTTTCAAATGCCTGGGCGAGCTGAGCGGCTCCTTTGCCAGCACCAATTACAATTGTGCGCCCTTTGGGCGGCGCCGGCATGTGCGCCCCGAGCGAGGTAAGTGGATCGGCGGCCTGTACTGCTGTCTGGAATAGGGAAATCAGAAAATCAGAGTCTTGCATCGTATCTCTTTATCACACGTGTTTTAGCCATCAGACCCGCTAAGGAATTTGCGGTCTGCGTTCAACATCGGAAACCATTACGACGGTGTCCAAGCGAAAGGAAAAGGCGGTGAATCGACATTCATCCCCGTGTTAGGGTCCATAGCAAGTAATCATACTTTTGCTAACCAAAAATTGTTTTGTCCGATCTCGGAACCCAGCCTGCAAGTCCTTACTGCTGCATCGGGCGCTTTAACCCGGGCTAAGAACACGTCCATGTTGCGACACAACAACGAAAACCTCGGAATGCTCAAAAAGCTTCGCTATGTCGGCCTGCAGCTGCCGGGTAAGATCGTCAATTTGTGCCGCCGAGATTTGCCGCTGCGGATCGTAGTACACCATAACCGTAAAGTATCGGCCGAGTTTGGAGATAGATAAATCCACCAACGAACCCCCATCGGTTCTAAGGGATTCTCGTATCGCCCGACGAGCAGAGGCGATATACTGCGGGCTGGCTGTTACACCAGCCAACTCTCCCAACCCGGCTATGAAGTCGCGGTAATACTGAAGTGTCACAGACAAACACAGTAACAGAACAATAATTGAATCTCCTATGGGGGCGATCGGAGCCAAAACCCAATCTCTAAACGCGTGAATACCCAAAAGGCCGACTGCCGCTGAACCGGTAATCAACGCATCAAAGGCGGCGGCCTTTTGTTCAAGTTGAAGCACGTCGCTTTGCTTGCCCGACTTGATCCATGCCCTACGGTGAAACGACCAAAGAATCAAACAGGTCATTCCAACAAGCGCAAAGTAGACTAACATCGGCGCAAAAATTAACTGCCGTTGAGGCTCACCATTCAGGTATCCGACAATGTTTAGAATTGCGCTGGTCATCGCAAAAATAACAAGACCTAAAAGGGACAGGGAACGGAACGTTTTGAAAATCGCCTCGTCACTTGCGTAACCAAACGGTCTGTACTTGTCTGCTTTGCGCTGAGCATTCCGGGTCGCGCGTTTACCTAGAAAAGCCGCAGTAAACCCAATAAACGAAAAAAGCCCGTCCATGAGCACAGCTTGTGAATTGGAAAGATAGGCTGCGACTATCCCAGCCATCGCCATGAATAGATTTCCCACCATTCCGATTGTAAGCGCACGGCTTTCCAAGAGCTGCGTTTCAGTTCGCGTGGGTCGGCTCATATAAGGAGATCCGTTTCTGAAAAGGGTTCCGGATCGAAAGATATAGAAATCGGGTCAACTTGTCTGGCCCCGACCTGCATAATCTGTTTTTTTTTTGAGCTCCGGGCCAAATAACGTCTTCTTGATGAACGCAAACTTGGAATCGCTATCTTTTCACCTCGCACTGAACCTGTGTAATGGCAATCCCCGAGGATTTTGATTGTTAATCCCTTTTACCGATCGAACGCCCGACACCTTCAGGTTCAGGCAAATCGGCATGCTGTTTTGCATAGGAGGTCAACTTGTGCGCGACCTGTTCCAGCGGAAGCGAAGTCTTGCGGGAATTCAAGTCGATATGCAGCAACAGAGTCTCGACTGTTGCCGCGACTTCGCCGCGTGGCCCATACAACTTATGAAACAGATGCAATTTCTTGCCGTCGCCATTTAGCACCTGCGTCGTCACCGTCAATCGGTCGCCAGCGAGCAATTCAGACAGGTAACAGACATGATTTTCAACCGTGAAATAGCTGTTGCCGCCAGCCACGTAATCAGCATCTGCACCTATCATTTCCATGAACCTATCTGTGGCCAATCCTGATGCTTCGACGTAATAAGCCTCATTCATGTGGCCGTTGTAATCAGTCCAACTGTGCGGGATTACACGATCAACGGTAACTGGTAGATCGGTGGCGTCTGGGTCAGGTAAAGTTGCCTCATGTGCGTTCAGCACACCACCTGCTCCGCTGCCAGATTTTTTCAACGCGCGCATCATTCCGATAAGGTTGTCATCGCGCAGCCGTTCCAGTTCGCGGATAGACATGTGGCCGGATTGCGCGTCCGATTGTTCGGCAATCAGATCTACAAGGTCATCCGACAATTCTGGCACATCCATCAGCTTGGTCCATGGCCATTCAAGCGCCGGGCCGAATTGAGCCAGGAAGTGTTTCATACCCGCTTCGCCACCGGCAACGCGATATGTTTCGAATAAGCCCATTTGTGCCCATCGTAGGCCAAAACCCATACGGATTGCTTCGTCCAATTCTTCGGTGGTACAAATCCCGTCTTTGATCAACCAAAGCCCTTCCCGCCAAACTGCTTCGAGCAGTCGATCAGCAATATGGGCGTCGATTTCCTTGCGAACAATCAATGGATACATGCCCAATGACCGCAAAACACTCGCTGCTCGTGCGCAGATGTCGCCGTCCCCTACCAATTCAACCAGTGGCAACAGATAGACCGGGTTAAATGGGTGCGTGACTACTACACGGGATCCGTGTTCGTTCAGTTCGGACGGTTTGAAACCCGAAGTTGATGATCCAATCACTGCTTCAGCAGGCGCAAGCTCATGAATTTGGGCGTGAATTTTATGCTTAAGGTCTAGCCTTTCGGGTACGCTTTCCTGAACCCAAGTGCTCCCTGCCAGTGCATCGGCCAGGGTGTCACAAAAGGTCAGCTTCCCTTCGGGAGGCAATGCTTTGTCATAAAGCGACGGCAACGCTCTGCGAGCGTTGGCCAGAACTTCACCGATCTTGCGTTCAGCCTGTGGATCAGGGTCAAAAACCGAAACATCCCAACCGTTAAGCAAAAATCGGGCGACCCAACCACCACCGATAACGCCACCGCCGACAATTGCTGCCTTTTTCGCCAAGCCGCTCATCGTGTCACCGGTGCGCGCTTTGTCAGGCCAAGTTTTTCCCGCACGTCCTGCGGCCCGACAATTCGGGCTCCCATGCTCTCGATAATTCCCTTCGCCCGTTCGACAAGCTGCCCGTTGGTCGCCAAAACTCCCTTTTCTAGAAACAAGTTATCCTCCAATCCAACGCGCACGTTGCCGCCTGCAAGCACTGCCTGCGCCGCATAAGGCATCTGATCACGCCCCAAGGAGAATGCGGACCAAACCCAGTCGTCCGGTACGTTATTGACCATCGCCATAAATGTGTTGAGGTCATTCGGCGCGCCCCAGGGAACGCCCATGCACAGCTGTACGAGGGCCGGACTATCTAGAACGCCTTCCTTCACAAGCTGTTTGGCAAACCAAAGGTGGCCAGTGTCAAAGGCTTCGATCTCAGGTTTGACCCCCAAGTCAGTCATCATCTGGCCCATCGCTCGCAACATGCCGGGTGTGTTGGTCATAACGTAATCAGCTTCGGCAAAGTTCATCGTACCGCAATCCAAAGTGCAAATTTCCGGTAGACATTCAGCGATATGCGCCATGCGCTCGGTGGCGCCAGCCATATCTGTACCGGACTCGTTCACTGGCAATGGAGACTCGGTCGGCCCAAAAACGATGTCCCCGCCCATTCCGGCCGTCAGGTTCAAAACCACGTCAACATCGGCGTCCCGGATACGTTCCGTCACCTCACGGAACATAGCAGGGTCCCGGCTGGGCGTGCCGGTTTCCGGATCACGAACGTGGCAATGCACGATCGCAGCGCCTGCCCTTGCAGCTTCTATGGCCGAGTTAGCAATCTGCTCAGGGCTACGCGGAACATGAGGAGACCTATCCTGCGTGCTGCCTGAACCCGTGACTGCACAAGTGATAAAAACATCGCGGTTCATTTCCAGAGGCATCTGGTTGCTCCTTGGCATAAGAGTTTTGGCAAAATACGCGGAATTATTCCGCGAGCTGCTGAAGACAAGTTGAAATACGCTACTTTTTTTCCTAGCAAAGTCTCGATACTTTTATCGTCAAAATATTCACATTTCTTGCCATCAATGTCGGAACAGTTTGAATTTCTGCTTTTAGAGGGTTTCTCCAACATGGTGCTAGCAAGCGCGCTAGAGCCGCTGCGTGACGTTCGGCTACGATCAACCACAGCAGACTTGGATTGGGAAGTTACGACCCTGGGTGGCGAAACAATACAAAGCTCATCCAGATTACGGGTGTCGCCTGATAGACCTTTCGACCCAGAAGTGACCAGCGGTACTCTTGTGATTGCCGCCGGGTATCATGTTCGCGAGCACATCACCAGGCAAATGGTCGCGAAACTGAGAAAGGCAGCCCGCAAAGCAAAGCGCGTGATAGCCTTGGACACTGCTGCGTGGTTATTGGCTGAGGCCGGCGTCCTGGACGGACACAATGCCACGATTCACTGGCAGGAACTGGATGCATTTCAGGAGGCGTTTCCCAACGTGAGTGTCTCAAATGCGCGTTTTGTTAAGTCCGGCAATATTTTGACTTGTGGAGGTGCAAGTGCCGCGTTGGATCTTATGCTTGAGCTGATCAAAGAATTGTTCGGACCCGCCGCCGCGTTTGACGCGTACAGCATGTTTTTGTTTGACCCGGCCAGGCGACAAACTGCGACGAACGTTGCAAAGCCATTGAGCGACCGCGGCTCACCCAAGCTGTTGGAAGCACTGAATGTAATCGCTGAAAACGTCGAACAACCACTAACCACATTTGAATTGGCGCGTCAGGTGGCAATTTCAGAACGTAGCCTGAACCGCGTTTTCTCTGTTGAGTTAGGGATGACGCCCGGAAAATACTATAGGCTCTATAGGCTTCAGCATGCACGTTATTTGGTACAGGAAACGCGGTTAAGCGTGGAACAGATAGCGATGCGCTGCGGCTTCTCAGGGGCATCATCTTTGGGTCGGTCTTTTTTGCGCGAGTTTGGCAAACCAATTGGTGCGTTACGGGTTTAGGATCGCGACGCGTTTCGAATTGCTGACGGCGTCTGTCCAAATTCAGCCCTGAACGCACGCGTCATTGCGCTTGCGTCGTCATACCCGCAGCGGCTGGCTATTTCCGCTATAGATTGGTCAGTTTCACTCGCTAGTTTTCGTGCCAGATTCAACCTAAGCCGACGATAAAGCGCCTGTGGCGTTGTCTCAAGCGAAGCACGAACCCGGGTTTCAACCTTCTTTTGAGAACATCCAATTGTTTTCGCAATGCTATGGATAGACATAGGTGACTCGATGTTGTTTTGCATCAATGTCAGAATCCGGTTCACGATCGTATCCCTCGACTGCAGTGGACCGGAATATTGAGATGCTGCATCCTGGTTCATCAAAAGATTGGCAACCTCCATTGAAAGCAAGGCTCCGTGATCCTCGCGGATTAGTGCGGAAGCTAAATCAAAGGCGGCCATGGCCCCCATACAAGTCAGTAGATTTCCGTCTATGACGAACCTTTCCTGAACCGTTTCCACGTTTGGAAATTCTTCTTCAAAACGCGACAACTCATCCCAATGAATAGTCGCGCGGCAATTGTCCAATAATCCGGCGCGCGCCAATAACCAGCTTCCGGTGTCTAACCCTGCAATTTTTCCGTGCCGTCTCGAAGACGCGCGAAGCATTTTAGCGGTTTTTTCTGTGCTAAGGGAAACAAATCCATAGGACGGCATCACCACCAAAACGTCACCGGATTCGTCTTGCAACGCACCATTTGGCGATACCTGTAAGCCGCTGGAACTTTTGACTGGATGGCCATCCGGAGAGAAAAAGTTCCACGTATAAAGCCTTTGTCGAGACAAAGTATTTGCCGCGCGCAAGGGCTCCACCATGTTGGCCAGACAGTGGTTCGAAAAGCCATCAAATAAAAGAAAGTTAAAGATCTGCCCCAAAATTTTTGCCAACTCTGCATGAAAAATACTAACTATGCATTGCACTGGAATAGGCTCCGAGGTTTCATTCGTCAACTCCGTGTCAAAGGAATCCGCGCAATGAATTTTGGTTTGACCGACGAGCAGGAAATGATCGTCTCCACCGTTCGTAGTTTTGTGGAAAACGAAATTTACCCACATGAAAATTTGGTAGAACGCAACGGGCAAGTACCGCAAGAATTGGGGCAAGCGATAAAGCAGAAGTGCATTGATTTGGGCTTTTACGCCTGCAACTTTCCCGAAGAAGTTGGCGGCGCCGGATTGTCTCATCTTGACTTCACATTGGTCGAGCGCGAACTGGGCCGCGGCTCAATGGCATTGACGCATTTCTTTGGTCGACCTCAAAACATTTTGATGGCCTGTAAGGATAGTCAGCGCGAGCGGTACTTGCTGCCTGCCGTCCGTGGAGAAAAGATGGATGCCCTGGCTATGACAGAACCTGATGCCGGTTCAGATGTGCGAGGTATGAAATGCCAGGCCATGCGCGATGGCGGGGATTGGGTCGTAAATGGCTCAAAACACTTTATTTCGGGCGCGGAACACGCCGATTTTTTCATAGTGTTCATCGCCACGGGTGTAGACGAAACTCCCAAAGGTCCAAAAAAGCGGATTACAACTTTTCTGGTGGACCGCGGAATGCCGGGGTTTGAAGTTCGCGAAGGATACAAATCGGTCAGCCACAAGGGTTACAAGAACTACATTCTCTATTTCGACAATTGTCGCCTGCCTGATGCGCAGGTGCTAGGTGAAGTTGATGGAGGGTTCGCAGTCATGAATGAGTGGTTGTACGCCACGCGATTGACAGTTGCCGCCTTTTCAGTCGGACGCGCCCGGCGCTGCTTTGATTACGCGCTGAACTATTCGGCCGAGCGTAAACAGTTTGGTCAATCCATCGGCAAGTTTCAGGGCGTGAGTTTTCAGATCGCCGACATGATTACCGAGATCGACGCCGCCGACTGGTTAACACTGTCTGCCGCGTGGCGCTTGGATGAAAACTTGCCATCCAACCGTGAGATCGCTTCGGCTAAACTTTATGCCTCAGAGATGCTGGCGCGGGTCACTGATACTACGCTGCAGATATTTGGCGGTATGGGTTTGATGGATGATTTTCCAATTGAACGGTTCTGGCGCGACGCTCGGGTGGAACGCATCTGGGACGGCACCAGTGAAATTCAACGCCACATCATTAGTCGTGACCTTTTGCGTCCCCTTGGCGCGTAAGCTGGAATTTTGCGGTAAGAATTATGACGCCAGACCTTTCCCGATTGCTGCAGCCTGAGTCGATCGCTGTTGTTGGCGGCGGGTCGTGGTGCGAGCAAGTTGTCATGCAGTCGAAACGCATGGGTTATCAGGGAAGTATCTGGCCCGTGCATCCCAATGCTGAACAGATTGCTGGCCATGCTGCCTTTTCGTCTTTGGATGAATTGCCCGCTGCACCTGACGCTGCCTTTATCGGCGTTAACCGCCATTTGACCGTCGATCTTATTAAAACCTTGGCCACTATGGATGCGGGAGGCGCTGTTTGCTTTGCCTCGGGGTTTTCTGAGGCGTCGGCAGAGGATGAGACAGGGCGCTCTTTGCAGGAGCAGTTGATTCAGGCTGCAGGTGAAATGCCGATCCTGGGACCCAACTGTTATGGGTTCATAAATGCGCTGGATGGAGCCTTGCTTTGGCCCGATCAGCACGGGGCCAGCCCTGTGGACAAAGGCGTGGCGATACTGACCCAAAGTTCGAACATTGCGATCAATTTGACCATGCACAAACGGGCTTTGCCCATCGCCTATATGGTAACTTGCGGAAATATGGCGCAGACCTCGCAGGCGCAAATCGCGACCGCATTGCTTGACGATTCACGGGTTACAGCAATAGGCCTGCATATCGAAGGCTTCAAAGACATCCGCGAGTGGGAGGCACTTGCTTCAAAGGCTTATCAAAGGGGCATTCCCTTGATAGCACTCAAAGTTGGCGCGTCAGAACATGCACAATCTGCGACGGTGTCCCACACTGCGTCACTGGCTGGCAGCGATGCAGGTGCCCAGGCCCTGCTCAATCGGTTGGGGATACCCCGGCTTAGCGCGCTGCCCGATTTTCTGGAAACTCTGAAACTGCTGCATGTCTATGGCCCCTTGCCGGGGTTGAACATTGCAGCGATTAGTTGTTCGGGCGGCGAAGCCAGTCTGGTCGCGGACATGGCCATTGGCACTGGGCTGACTTTTCCCCCGCTCTCAGACGACAAATCAACTCGACTACGCCAAGCTTTGGGGCCAATGGTAGCCTTGAACAACCCTTTGGATTATCACACTTATATCTGGCGTGACGAAGAAGCCATGACCAAAGCGTGGTCTGGCATGACAGGTGAAGACATTGATCTGACCATTGCCATTGTTGATTACCCTACGACCGATCCAACCGATTGGGTTTGTACAATCAAAGCAGCACTGAACACGCGCGCGCAAACTGGCGCCAGATTTGTTGTGGCCGCGACTCTGCCAGAGCTGCTACCGGAAGATATTGCCGAGGAGCTTTTGGTTGGAGGCGTAGTGCCCATTATGGGGCTGCGCGAAACTCTGGCGGCAACCCGTGCCGCTGGGCAAATCAGACCCCCATCGACGGTTCCCGTTTGCTTGCCCGGTTTAACTGCCGCGACCAGAACCTTGACTGAAGCGGAATCCAAACAAACACTGGCCGCCATTGGCTTGCGGGTTCCGCAAAGTCGAACTGTGACTGACGAAGACGGTATTTCGCTTGCCATTCAAGAACTGGATGCACCGCTTGCAGTAAAAGGTGTTGGCCTTGCGCATAAATCCGAACACTCTGCCGTAAAGTTGAACGTTCAGCCGGAGGACGTGCCAAAGATCGCGCTCGAGATAGGTACGTCTGAGATATTGATTGAGGAGATGATCGATGGAGCTGTTGCTGAGCTCTTGATTGGCGTTATCCGAGATTCAGCTCATGGCTTTGTCCTGACCCTTGGTGCAGGAGGGACACTTACCGAACTGCTACGAGATTCAGTTTCGCTTTTGGTTCCCAGTTCTTCCGAGGAAGTTCGTTCAGCACTTGGACACTTGAGGATTGCGCCTTTGCTTAATGGATATCGCGGCCAGCCAGCGGCTCAATTACAAGGGATTCTTGAAGCTGTCGAGGCAGTTCAATCCTATGTCATAAAAAACGCCGAAACGCTCGGCGAGGTTGAAATTAACCCGCTTCTCTGTACGCCTGAAAAGGCCGTAGCAGCAGATGCCCTTATTCGAAAGGCCTGACAAATGAACCCGATCAAAACCAGACGTGACGGAGCTATCCTCGAAGTTACTCTGGACCGTCCCAAGGCCAACGCTATCGACCTAGCCACCAGTCGGATTATGGGTCAGATTTTTGCCAAATTCAGAGATGATCCCGAACTTCGCGTGGCAATCCTAACCGCGACCGGCGAAAAGTTTTTTTGCCCTGGCTGGGATCTGAAAGCAGCGGCCGAAGGGGATGCAGTGGACGGCGATTACGGTGTCGGGGGTTTTGGCGGCCTGCAAGAACTGCGTGATTTGAACAAACCGGTTATCGCTGCGGTTAACGGCATCGCATGCGGAGGTGGACTGGAGTTAGCCCTGTCAACAGACATGATCCTTGCTGCTGAACACGCAACCTTTGCCCTGCCGGAAATCCGTTCCGGAACTGTTGCGGACGCAGCCAGCGTCAAACTGCCAAAGCGCATCCCCTACCATATTGCGATGGAACTGTTGCTTACCGGCCGTTGGTTTGACGCAGAAGAAGCTCACCGTTGGGGGTTGGTCAACGAAATCCTGCCTGCAGATCAACTTATGGACCGAGCCTGGGAATTGGCGCGGCTGATTGCTTCAGGGCCACCGCTTGTGTTTGCGGCGATCAAAGAAATTGTGAGAGAATCCGAAGATGCCAAGTTTCAGGACATGATGAACCGTATCACCAAACGGAAACTGACAAGCGTCGATGTTTTATATGCCAGCGAAGACCAATTAGAGGGTGCCAGAGCCTTTGCTGAAAAACGTGAACCGGTTTGGAAAGGAAAATAGACCCACCAGTAGACTTTTGACGACGTTGTTGGCGGCACCCAAATCGGCAGCGCCTATTTTAATGGCCGTTCGTGCTAGGCATCCTGTGCAGCGACGTAACCATGACCGCCCCTGTACTGCGCGTTGGCGAGCGCGATCGCCGGACCCTTTTTTGAGATCGTTAAAACGGCCCCTGCAACAGCCGAGGTAATTGAAAAGCCCATGGTCATGATCAGTCCAAGTAAACAGGCAAACGGATCGAACAGATTTCAATCCGGCCAGAAACGCGTTTTTCAACGCATTTGCGACTATACGCATTGAAACATCTTCACTTAAGCGCGGTAAAGTTGGGTGAAATAACAATCGTATCTGGATTTTAGCGTTAAAAAAATTAAACTCAGGAGAACTAGTTCAACACCACTCCAATCAGTTGCCACACCTGAGCCATGTCGCGCCGCCACTATAATTTCCCCCCGCTTTCCACCTTGTCTGTTTTTGAAGCCGCCGCCCGGCACTTGAGTTTCAAAAACGCAGCAGTTGAACTTCTGGTGACGCCGGGGGCAGTCAGTCACCAGATCAAGGCGTTAGAAGGAGAGTTGAAGACCAACCTGTTCGAGCGGCGGCATCGTGGCGTTGATCTGACTGAAGACGGCAAGGCTTTGTATGAAGCTGTATCAACCTCTTTTGGCCGTATCTCTAAAACTCTTGAAGCAATCCGCAATCGCCGTTCCAGCGAAAAGGTAACAGTCGGGTCCACCACGGCAGTGGCGGCACTGTGGTTATCATCTTCCATCATAAGGTTCTGGCGGGATACTCCTGATCTGAACATTAACCAAATTACTCAGGACCGACCGTTCAAGGATCGGCCAGATATCGATTTTTTTATTCGTTACGGACGCGATTTTGACCCTCAACTGTCTCACACAGCGCTCTACCGAGACACGCTGGTACCGGTCGGCAGCCCTGAGCTGGCAGATAACCTGAAGGGCGCAAACCTTGAAACTTTGGCCCGCCAGCGCCTTATACATCTGGATTCCGAAGATCGGACTTGGACGACTTGGATGGATTGGTTCCGACAACTCGGCTCATCTGAGCAAATACCTGTAGAAACAAGCGTCAACAGCTACTCTGTCGCGCTGCAATTGGCGCGTAAGGGCGTTGGATTGGCGCTGGGTTGGAAGCGTTTGATCGCCCCGATGCTCGAATCCGGTAAACTTGTGCCAATTGGGACAAATGAACTTGATGCGCCGGAACAGTTTTATCTGGTGGGACGACCCGATGAAGATTTATCGGGAAATGCCCGCAAGTTGAAATCTTGGATCATCGAAGAATTCAGAAAGGACAAGATTTAGGTCAGATCAACTCTCGATGAGATTTTCTAATATTGAGAAAACATCTGGTGATCGGTCAATATGGTGCAGCGCAATTTTTCCGCAGGAGAGGTCGATGAACAAGCACAGCGTACTTTCTTCGGTATTGTCCGATGTGAATACCGCCAATGGATTGCCGAACGAGCATTATATCGATCCAGTTGTTTTCGCTGAAGAGAAACGTTCTGTTTTGTTTGCTAATTGGTCAGGAATCGGATTTGGCAAAGACGTTCCGGAAGTGGGGGATGCCAGACCGATAGACTTCCTTGGTATGCCTCTTTTGGTTGTGCGTGACCGTGATGGAGAAATTGGGGTTTTCCAGAACACCTGCCGGCATCGCGGTATGATACTGGTTGACGAACCTAAGAAAATCAGCGGCGCAATTCGCTGCCCTTATCATAGTTGGTGTTACGACCTGAAAGGCAAACTGCGCGCTACACCCCACGTCGGCGGTCCGGGCCAGAACAAACACGATGATGTGGACCCAAGTGATTTAGGCCTTATCCGTGTTCGATCATATGTTTGGCGGGACGTAATCTTTGTAAACATCGACGGGCAGGCGCCAGAGTTTGAACAGGCACACGGCCACCTGATGGCCCGGTGGGCGGAATTTGAGCAACCGATTTTCCATGGCGGTGCGCTCTCCTCCTTCAAATTGGAAGTCAAAACGAACTGGAAGCTCGCAGTGGAGAATTTCTGTGAAAGCTACCACCTGCCATGGGTTCATCCTGGCCTCAATAGTTATTCCCGGTTGGAGGATCATTACAATATCGAGGAACGCGATCTTTACTCCGGTCAAGGGACAATTGTCTATCGTCAGTTAACTGATGATGTCGGTTCCAAGATGCCTGATTTTCAGGGACTTGGTGAAAAATGGGATCAAGGAGCGGAGTATATCGCGGTTTACCCCAACGTCCTGTTAGGTGTTCAACGTGACCACAGCTTTGCTATTGTTCTGGAGCCCGTCGATCAGGAACACACCGTAGAGCATATTGAGCTTTACTACGCAGCTGGCGAACAGGAGACGCCTGAGTTTGATGAGCTGCGTTCGTTGAATGCTCAGCTGTGGAAAACAGTGTTCGAAGAAGACATATTCGTGGTGGAAGGTATGCAGAAAGGTCGCCATGGGACACTGTTTGACGGTGGCCGTTTTTCACCAGTCATGGACGGACCAACACATAACTTTCATCACTGGGTTGCGTCCCAAGTTGAAAAAGGTAGGTCCTCCTAACTTGATTTGCAGAAGACACGTCTTGATAGCAAACCGCTCGCTACGGGTAAAATTATGGAAATTGATCTATTGGATCGCGCTTTACTGGAAGCACATGCAAGACGCGACACCACGGAATTGATACGTCTTTACTCATTGGCGGCCGAGGAGTGTGAGGCAAAGCAGGATATAGGAGCAGCTTGTTTTTTTCTAACACAAGCCTTTGTATTCGCGTTGGAATCTGGCGCTGAGGAAGCCTTTGAATTGAACCAAAAACTAGCAGACCGAGGTCGCGTTCACCGTTTCACTTCATCAACGTGACAGAAAATTTCCCAACCAAAACATCGCCTTGGCTCTGGGACCAAAGCGAATAACTTATTGATGATTGACCAACAGATTCCTGTCACAGCGCGTGTGGCACCATCAAGGTCTAAGAATTCCCCTAGGTGGCAGGTTCGCGCGCCAATGAATCCAGAAGTATTCCCAAGTTATGTTGAAACATTGCAAGATAACTTGTGGCCGGGCCACCACGTTCAGAAAGCGCATCGGAAAACAGTCGTCCGCCAATCGCAATTCCAGTTTCCTCTGAAATCTGCCGCACCAATACAGGGCTGGTGATGTTTTCTACAAACAACGCAGCAGCGCCTTCTGCCTTCAACTGATCGATCAGTGTGGCAAGTTCTTTGGCCGATGGTTCCGCTTCGGTATCGATGCCCACAGGTGCGAGGAAAGTCAGACCGTATGCATCTGCAAGATAGCCGAACGCGTCGTGCGCCGTCACAACCGTTCGACGATTTTCAGGAAGGTTGGCCAATTTCGATTTCGTTTCGGTATCCAACGCCGTTAGCTTAGCGATGTAAGCGTCAGCATTGGCGCCAATCTCATCGGCGTGCTCTGGCAATGCCTTTTGCACAGCTGCCGCAACGTTGGTCACGTAGATTACACCGTTGGAAAGCGAGTTCCACGCGTGAGGGTCGGTTTCACCGTCAACTTTAATCGGAGTTATACCATCTGTGGCGACGTGAACGGCCGCTTCGGTACCAGATTCTGAGATCAGTGTGTCAGACCATGTCTCAAATCCCAAGCCGTTGACAAAGATGATGTCTGCCTCGGCCACGGCGCGAGCGTCAGCAACTGAAGGCTGATAAACATGTGCGTCGGCGTCGGGACCTACGATTGTTGTGACAGTGGCTAGATCGCCCACCACCTGTTCGACCATGTCACCAAGTATAGAGAAACTGGCAACTATCTTAATGTCGTCTTCATCAGCGGGCACCGGCCATGCGACCAATGCGAAGCAAGCCGAGACTACGCCGGCATAAAGGGACTTAGTAAGAGTCATCTTGCTCTCTCTTCTTGTTGAATTTGCGCCAGAGGAACTTCTTTGGAAACTGCCGATTTGCGCATTCGTCTCCCAAAACCGAGTGGACCAAATACGGCTGACACCAAGAAAAAACAGCCTGAAACCAGGACTATTGCCGGGCCTGACGGGGTTTCCGGAAACAAATAGGACAATGTCAGCCCGATCCAGCAACTGGACAGGGCGAAAACAAATCCCAGAACCAGTTGCCCTGTGATTGTGTTGGCCCAATAACGGGCTGCTGTAGCAGGCAGAATCATCAGGCCAACGGCCATTAATGTACCCAGAGTTTTGAATGCTGCCAGCAGGTTCAGGACCAAAAGCAACATGAACCCCTGCTCGGTCAACCAAGGTCGCCGTGTCCGCGCCTCAAAGAAAACAGGATCACATGTGCTTACGATAAGCGGGCGCAAAAGAATGGCGAAGGAAATCAAAGTCACGGTCGCCACTCCGCCGACGAGTATCAAAGATGCATCGTCGATACCCAGAATTGAACCAAAGAGAAAACTTTTTAAAGGAACAGCAGAACCGGCCGCGGACAATATGAAAATTCCGACCGCCAGTGCGATAAGGTAAAGTGAGGCAAGACTAGCGTCGCTGCGTAGTATCGTTCTGCGTGCCAAAAAAGCTGTCAAAATAGCAACGCCAACACCTGCGATTAGACCGCCGATCAGCAGTGACATAACTGAAAGGCCAGTTGTCACGAAACCAATTACAATTCCCGGAGTGATTGCATGAGCCATCGCTTCGCCAGCAAGCGACAGGCGCCGCAGTACAAGAAATGCACCAACCGGGGCAACCGATGCGGATAGAACCGTTGTCGCAACAAATGCACGACGCATAAAGGTGAAGCTCCACATCTCAGTCAAAAGATCAAGCATTCGCGGGCTCCACTATCGAAGGCGCACTACGGAACATCCAAGATGCCTGACTTTCCGAGAGATAGCCCTGAGCGACTAAACGGTCAGGCGTAAGTACATCGTTTACTGTGCCGTGTGTTGCCTCTTGCCTACCCAGCAGCAGCGCGTGGCTACAATGGTCCAGCACAGATGAGAGATCGTGAACGACCAATACCACAGCGCGCCCTTCTTCTTGCCATCGACGGATTATCCAAAGCAAATGAGCCTCGGTGCTTTGGTCGACCGCTGCAAATGGTTCGTCCAACAGTATCAGCGGCGCGTCCTGCATGATCACACGCGCGAACAGGGTTCGCTGAAGCTGGCCTCCGGATAGCATGTGCAGAGGTCGATCCGCGATGTCGAGTACACCGACCTCGTCCAGCGCAGTTTCCACCCGAACCCGGGACGCGTTGTTCAACCCTGAGCGAAGGCCAAATCCGCGCCAAGATCCCATTGCCGCAAGATCGCGAACACGCAAGGGAAACCGCCGGTCGAATTCCGTCATCTGCGCCAAATAACCGATTTCACGCGGTTTACCCATGGGCCACTTAAGGTTTCCAGACAGTGGTTCCATCAAACCAAGTAGCATTTTGACAAAGGTACTTTTACCCGATCCGTTGGAACCCAGAACAGCCAGCGTCGTGCCACATTCGATATCCATTGATAGACGGCGAAACAGAGTCAGATCGCGGTAGCCGAGCGAAAGATTTCGGAGTTGCAGGACTGTAGACATCAAAGCACCGCGAAAATCGCGGACCAAAGCATGGCCGAAAATAACAACGCGCCTATGATCAAGTTCACAACGCTGAATTCGGTGAGGCAGCGGCTCTTGGCCCCGTCAGATTTAAGTTCTTTCACGCGCCGCATTAGTCATTGAACCATTCTGAAAAGGTAGACCGAAATGCGCCTTTCGCAGAGGACATAGAAAGTAACCGCTCGGTCTCGCGTGTTCTAAAAAGTGGGTTTGAAATGCAAGCACGCTTTTCAGCTGTCGATTGGACAGGTGAAACAAATTCAGCTCTTTGGACGGCATTAACCGCTGTGAACATCTTAGCCCCCCTCTGGGTCACCCCGCCCAGGTTGATTCCACTTATGATGGCAGGTCTCCTGACTTACGGGTCATCGCTTTCCCGATCCTTCCCAGGCCAAGCCCAGTGGACGATCTCGGGTTGCTCACCGCCTACAGTTGCGGGGGCAGTCTCGGATTTGGACACTAAAGCGGGCCCGCACCGTGTTCCCTTTTATCCCAAACCGACAAATGCGGTCGGGAACCATCCGGGCGACAGAACACGAATTGGTTTGATTCGCCAAGGCCTAAAGTTTCTTCGAATGGCCACGTTAAAGATTTCGATCGGTTTACCCCGTAAATCTGTCATTTTTATACTGTGGGCGATCTGAAACTTTTTCCAGATTTTTGCTTTTTTGTGAAAGGTAATGACAAAATGACAGCTAGTGCCTTAACTTTCTTCTAACCCTCCAAATTCGTTATCCGGGTGGTTTTAGTGGAACAATTGACGTTTTCTTTTGAAATGGGGGTGGTATGTGCTCTGCTGGCCTTCACCGTTTTCCTGTTTGTTTCGGAAGTAGTACGAATTGACCTCTCCGCTATATTGGTCCTCGTTCTGATCGGCCTCCTTAGCTATGCGCCCGGGTTGGAGAATCTTGCAAACGTTCCGCACCTTTTTGATGGGTTTGCATCAAACGCCGTGATCTCAATTATCGCAGTCATGATTGTGGGCGCTGGATTAGACAAGACAGGTATTATGAACCGGGTCGCGTCTGTCATATTGAAATACGGCGGCACGTCTGAAAGCCGGGTTCTGCCGATCGTGTCCGGCACTGTAGGGGTCATTTCGTCATTTATGCAGAACGTTGGTGCCGCGGCGTTGTTCCTGCCGGTGGTCAGCCGCATCTCGTCCAGGTCCGGCATCGCTTTGTCCCGCTTGCTAATGCCCATGGGATTCTGCGCAATATTGGGTGGCACCATGACAATGGTGGGTTCTTCGCCGCTTATCCTGTTAAACGACTTGATCCTTACCGCAAACGAAGGATTGCCGGACGATCAGAAAATGCAACCGTTTGGCTTGTTTTCAGTGACGCCGGTCGGTGCCGTACTGATCCTGACGGGAATTTTTTATTTTATGCTGTTGGGCCGCTGGGTTTTACCTGACGATACCGGCTCGGATAATACTGGAACAGGACAAGGCACACAGGAATACTTACAACGTGTGTATGGTCTGAAAGCAGACGTTTTCGAAGTCATCGTTCCAGCAAACAGTCCTTTGGTTGGCCAAATCCTTGCTGACATAAACCACGAAAACCATCTTTACATCATTTCGACTTTTTACCGTGGTAAAACATCTATGGTGCAAGTTCTGACTGCTGAGATAGCCGCGCCTTGCAGGTTAGCGATTATTGGCCGCCGATGGGTAGTTGAAGAATTCGCCCGTAAATTCGGGTTGAAAGTCCTTCCAGAGCTGGATGTATTTGTCGAAGAATTTGCACCCACAAATGCAGGTATTGCCGAAGTGGTGATAACGCCTGACAGCAAACTGATCGGGAAGTGTCCTCGCGAACTGTTGTTCAGGAAGACTTATGGCATGTCGCTACTTGCGATACATCGGGGGGAGGAGACGCTTAGCCACGTAGAAACCGATACGCACGAATCCACTCAAATCGGCCTTGAGAAATTTCATGCCGGCGACATGTTGGTTGCCCATACCCGATGGGACAACCTGATGCGAATAACTCGGGATCCGGATTTTGTTGTCGTGACATCCGACTTTCCGCAGGACGAGTTGCGACCGCAGAAGGTTGGTTGGGCTCTTGCTTTCTTTGTCATTTCACTTTCGTTGATATTGTTTACCGACGTTCGTCTATCGCTGTGCCTTTTGACGGGCGCGGCCGGAATGATGCTGACAAAGGTCTTGAGTGTTGACGAAGCCTATCGCGCAGTTGGTTGGAACACGGTTTTCCTGCTCGCCTGCCTGATACCACTTGGGCAGGCGGTTCAAAATACAGGGACTGCCGCTTGGATAGCTCAGCAGATCATGATCTTGTTGGATGGGTGGCCGATATGGTCGCTTCAGGCAGGTGTCGCTATATTGGCCACTGCATTTTCACTTGTGATGTCAAATGTAGGAGCAACAGTATTGCTCGTTCCCTTGGCGGTCTCAATCGCCATGGCTGCAGGTGCTAATCCAGCGCTCTTTGCATTGACCGTAGCGATTTCAACTTCAAACAGCTTCATTATCCCGACCCACCAGGTTAATGCTCTGATTATGGGACCGGCAGGTTATAAGGTCATGGACTTCGTTCGGTCAGGCGGAGTAATGACGATTTTGTTTCTTGTGGTATCGCTTTTGATGCTCAATCTGCTGTTCTAAGGCTGTCAGCGAGAAAGACAGAACTTTCAAAGTTAATTCAAACCAATCGCGAACGCCTTGGGCTATAGCCGAGATGCGGCATCGGGATTGTCTTGTCTATTTCCTCATCGGTAACGCAAATTAGGTGTCGCATTCGACTGTTGAAATAAGCGAAGTGGCTTCAATCAGGTTAAGGGCATGCAGACAGTTCGGCATGATCTTGCTTGTGGCAGCACGCAAATTCCGCCTAAACTCAACGTTAAGATTGAAACGCCCGTTGTTCAAAAATCAACGTGTGGATATATAGCGGGCAAACAGCGGGCAGCCGTCCGGTTTTCGTTACCCGTTTGGCTTTTAACGCATTTACCGATGTACAACTGAGGGCGTCAGCTCGTGAAATCGAAGAACCGAATGTCTGCTCCTTCTCTGAACGAGCTGCGCAAGGCGCGCAATCAGGGGATGGCTTTCCTTTCCCTGGCCTTTTTGTTCAGCGTTTTTGTGAACCTTTTGATGCTGACGGGTCCGTTGTTCATGCTGCAGGTCTATGATCGCGTTCTGGGATCCCGCTCGGTTGAAACCTTGGCGGCTTTGTTCCTGTTGGTCGCTCTGCTTTACGGGTTGATGGCGATGCTGGACTTTGCCCGGGGACGTATCGTGGCACGTTTCGGCGCCCGCTTTCAATCTTCTTTGGATGAAAGGGTTTTCGAGGCGACCATGCGGCGTGCATTATACCCGCAAGCCCGGTCGGCTCCTGCCACTGCGTTGCGTGACTTGGAATCAATCCGCGCTTTGTGCGCTTCGCCCGTTTTGCTTGCCGTGATGGACATACCTTGGACGCCGATCTTTATTGCGGCAATTTTTCTGTTTCATCCTTTGCTTGGATGGCTAGCGGTTGGGGGCGGCACACTGTTGGTCGTCATCGCCTTACTTAACCAGATGCTGACCCATCGCAAAGTTGCGGAAGCTCAGGCCGCATCGGCCCGCGCGAACTCATTTTCCGAACATGCCCGACAAGCAGCCGAAGTAGTTCGATCGCAAGGAATGCAAGCGGATGTGTCGAACCGTTGGTTGAAACAACGAACAGAAGCATTGTCGCAAACGATTTCGGCAAGTGATTGGACCGGCAGCTTTTCGTCGCTCACCAAATCGCTTCGACTTTTCTTACAATCGGCAATGTTGGCTCTGGGTGCCCTTCTCGTGCTGAGAAATGAAATGACAGCGGGCGCGATGATCGCAGGTACGATCCTATTGGGCCGAGCACTTGCCCCAATCGAAATGGCAGTTGGTCAGTGGTCTATGATTGAAAGGGCCCGGACGGCGTGGACAAACCTGAACAAGTTTCTCGACGCCACCCCACCGGAGCAAAAACGCACAAGATTACCGGTTCCAAAAGCTTTCATGGAAGCCAAATCCCTGACAGTGATCCCTCCAGGAATTTCCACGCCAACGCTACGCAATGCAGCACTTAGATTGGAGCCTGGGACCGCCCTTGGTGTAATCGGCAAAAGCGGATCAGGCAAAACAACACTCGCCAAGGCGCTGCTTGGTCTATGGCCCCCAGCAGCTGGTGAAATTCGTCTGGGCGGTGCGACGTTAGATCAATATGATCCTGACGCGCTTGGACAGCATATTGGTTACCTACCGCAGCAGGTCACTTTGTTTAATGGGACCGTTGCTGAAAACATTGCTCGCATGTCCGAAAACCCGGACCCCGATGCAGTGGTTGCCGCGGCCAAAACGGCTAACGCACACGAGCTGATCCTTGGCTTGGAAAAAGGTTATGATACATTTTTGGAAGGCAATGACAGCCAATTGTCGGGCGGCCAAAAACAAAGGATCGCGCTTGCGCGTGCGCTTTATGGAAACCCTGTTCTGCTAATTCTGGATGAGCCGAACTCGGCGTTGGATGCTGACGGGACAATGGCGCTGAATAACGCAGTGCGTGAGTTCAAAGCTGCCGGAAAATCAGTGATTATCATGACTCACCGCCCGCAGGCCATTTCGGAATGCGATGAGCTTGTCGTGGTGGAAAAAGGGCAGGTCGTCAAAGCGGGCAGCCGAGACGAGGTATTGAACACAATGGTGCAGAACGCCAACGTCATCAAACGGCACCTGAATAAGGTGGGCGAATAATGTCCCAAGCAGTAAAAAAACCAGCGTGGAGCATTACTATTCCCGCGACCGTCGGATTGGCGGCTCTGGTTATTTTGGTCTTGGGCCTGGGACTTTGGAGCGTTCGAACAGAATTGGCGGGCGCAATCATTTCTCAAGGCGTGGTCGAAGTACAAAGCAACAGGCAAGTGGTCGAACATCCCGACGGCGGGGTAGTTGGCGAGATTTTTGTACGCGACGGAGATTCGGTTGCTCGCGGCGATATGCTACTGCGTCTGGACGGCACGTTTCTGGCGTCTGAAATGACAATCGTAGAGTCTCAATTGTTCGAGTTGCTGGCCAGGATGGTCCGTTTGGAAGCTGAACGCGATGGTTCCGATGCCGCCGGGCTGACCGAGAGGATGAAGGAACTGCAGGCCCGGGAAGGCATCTCGCCTGAACTTTTGGCAGGGCAGGAACGCCTTTTCGCCGCGCGCTTGAACACATTAGCGCAACAAACAGAACAACTTGGTAAGCAAAAAATTCAGATCCAAAATGAGATTGAGGGCATTCAATCACAGTTGGTCTCATTACGCACACAGGTGAATCTGATCAAGAATGAGTTGGAGGACCAAGAAGGGCTTTTGAAGCGCGGATTGACCCAGGCCAGCCGGGTGTCAGCGCTGCAAAGGGAGGAAGCCAGTCTTCTGGGTGAAATCGGACGGCTGGAATCCGCAGTCGCGCGACTTCAGGGAGAAATTTCAAGCACCGAAATCCGGATTGTAGAACTGAAGGCCACACGACGCGAAGAGGCAATTACTCAATTGCGGGATGTGCAAGCTCGGGTTGTTGAATTAGCCGAACGACGTTTGTCCCTGAGTGAGCGCATGTCCCGGCTAGATATCCGTTCACCTGTCGCGGGAACAGTTTATGACAGCCAAGTTTTTGCACTTCAGTCTGTTATCCAGCCGGGGGAACCGATGATGTATGTGGTCCCACAAGATACCCCCCTGTTGGTAGCCGCACGCGTGGATGCCTTGCATGTGGACCAATTGCATCGCGGGCAGGAAGTCGCATTGCGGTTTCCAGCCTTCAACCAGCGGGAAACGCCTGAACTGAATGGACAGGTTATCAATGTTTCGGCGGACACCTATACCGATGAAAGTACTGGTTTTACTTTTTACAGGGCCGAAGTCGTTCCAGACGACGGCCAGTTAGAGCTATTGGCTGGGCAAGAATTGTTGCCGGGCATGCCAGTCGAAGCCATGATAAAAACGGATGAGCGCACACCGCTTTCCTATTTGGTCAAACCGTTGGCAGATTACTTTTACCGGGCGTTTCGCGAGTAAATTGGGACACGCCGGACTTGGTTAAATTAACTCGATATTACCCAACAAAATTGACGTCATTTCTGTTGCGAATTCTCCATCGGTAACGGTCACTTGAGTGCCAGAAACATAGCGAACGTTGGTCTCGGAAATCGCTGACAAATCCGTTTCTGCGTCCAAAAAAACCCATCTTGCCGGGTATTCCGTCGGCAGGCCAACAGCGTTCCGCAAAACGATCAACGCATCCATTGAGCTAACGATACCGTCCTGGTTTAGATCGGCGGCGATTAAATTCTCGGGCGTGGCCGGACCGAAGGTTGGATCGAGCCCAACTGCGATCCTCAGAATTTGCAAGGCATCCAAAGAGGATACTTTGTAACTGTCGATGTCGTAGGATTTGACGATCTCCAACTCACCCGAAAAAATACCGTCGGGCATTTCCAGATCAAACTCTCCAAGTGCGTTGGCCTGAACCGTAATGGTCGATCCACTATTGGGTGTGAACCTAAGCTCAGCACCTGCCAAAGCAGGATTGGCGGCCGATGAATCCAGTGAAACCCGTCCTTGAACCCCAGGTGCGGCATTGGCATCAGGTCCAGTTTCTATAATGACTGGTACGTGGTCTGGCCCTTCGAAACCTGTTCCGAAGATATCGGCGCTGGTTAGCGGACCGTTGCCGTCCGAAGTTATCTCAACGCCTTCGTCTCGATACCAAATTTGCGCTCCTTGTGCCGTACTCGTGAACTCAAGCTGAGACGGGGTCCGCAGCAAAAAGAAGTCCGAGAGGTCCAACGTGTCGGTTCCCGCCTCGAAATCCGTGATGATCGTGTGGCCGCTTCCTTGACGTAAAACAAAGATGTCGGCCCCAGAACCGCCTGTCATCGTCGTGGAACGGGTTCCGGTGATCAGTATATCGTCCCCTGCCCCACCATTCAGAGCCGTTTCAAAGATGCCGCCACGCAGCATATCACCACCAGAAGTTCCCGTTAGTGTGCCGGAACCTTTCTGAACGACACCGAGGCCCGCCAGCGAAACATTCAGTTGCGTCAGCCCGGCGTCATGTTGCGACGCTGCAAAAATCTGCAGCTCTTGTCCGATATGCGCGACGCTCAGGGTTTGGACGTTCTGCAGGCCACTTGCAAGCGTGTCCGCGAAACTGTTCAAATAGATCAGCTGACCATCCTGCGTCATTGTAAAAAGTGTGACACCGTCGTCGCCCCCTCCAGCAATTACAAAAACACGCCCTTCAACCTCAAGAACGGCCAGATCCTGAACCGACTCAAAGCGGGTATGCAGCGAATCCAAAACGTGGTCCGTGGGTGTCAATCGTCCGTCAGTGCCAAGCTTCATAACACTTAAAGAACTGCTTCCAGCGCTGGCGACAACGACCCACGACTTACCGTATGCCTGCACGACCTCAACCGCAGTTGGAGCGTTGATACCGAGAGTTTCAAATGCGGAATTTGCTTCAATTTTAGCTAATTTACCAAACGTATGGTGCACCCGGTAGGTAGTGATCTCGCTGCTTGTGGTATTTGCAGCGATCACAAATTGGTCCGCTCCGGATTGCAGCGTCTGCAGCACGTCAGCGTGCCCCGAAACCGTTCCCACAACCGCCAAGTTTCCAAAATCATCGACGCGATACGTACCGAGTCGACCAGTATCTGAGTGTGAGAGCACCAAAAGATCGTTCAATTCGCTCGAAACTTGTGCAGCAGCCGAGATGTCCCCACCGCCAGTAAGCCCATCGGTTTCATGAAGGTCGCCAATAGTTCCGCTCGCGCTTAAGTCGTAGCTAACAAGCCCAAGGGCGTTGTCGACGTCCAGAATCAGATGAGTTTGGTCGCCAAAAGTTCTTGATACCGCACTGCGACCCACCTGTTGACTGATTGCCACATCGTAAAGTTGTTGGTCTGCCGCCAAGGGACCGGCACCTTCCACCAACTTCCACGAGGCAATGCCACCATTCACGCCGGTGAAGCTGAAGATATGAGTGTCGCCGTTAACAATTTTTAAACACGTGTCACCGATACCCGAGTCGAGCGCTGCGAACCCCGTTGCCACCATTCTGTCAAATCGAAGCATCATCTTCATTCTCCTAACATTGCCAACCTTGGCAATAAGCGCGGAATGCCTAACGCCAAGATAAGACAAAGAACAAAATGTGGTGAAAATAATAAGTTAAGTTCCAGTTTAGCTCGAATTGTCTGCTTCGCTACGGCAAGCAGGCGGATGAAAACAAAACGACACCTATTAGGTGTTCACGGCCAAGTATGTGAGAGGCACGATGACCAAAGGATCTCAATCGAACGAAACCCCGACTGATGCAGCGCGCGCGCGCCAGATTCGTGGGTGGATTGATGGAAAACTGAAACGCTTGGCCGGTCGCGGAGTGTTGGGCGGACTTGGCTCGACCCTTCTGGCTCTGCCTGCTCTCGCGCAAGCAACTTCTGAACAGCTTGAGGAATTCCAGTTCGCTTCTGCCATCCTTGGCGTCAAGGGCGTCAAGCTCCTGTCGAATGGTGATGTGCAACTGACTATGATTGATGGCCGAACACTGATCGTTTCCGCTGAAGATGTGGAAATTCTCGACAGTGGCGCAATCATGATTGCGGACGACATCGCTGCACAATTCGCGCAATTTGCCGTTGTAGGCGAAGCTGGCGCAGCTGCCGCCGCCGCAGAGGCCGCAGGTACAACCGCTGCCGGTACTGCGGCCACCGGAGCTGCCGCAGCCGGGGCCGCAGCCGCCGCAGTAGGTGGAATTGGAGCCACTGGCCTCGCTCTTGGTGGATTGGGTCTTGCTGGCGCAGCTGCCGCAGTTTCCTCGGCGGGCAGCGGAGACAATAGCGGAGACGATGACGACCGCCAAACTGTTGACCTCCCCGATTTGAACCTTGCCGGGCTTCAAAGCGGCGCCATTAGCAATACCAGCACAAATTACACCGCTCCTGAAGGGACCACCTCGGTCGAGGTCACAATCGGAGAAGTCACTAAAACCACGACTCTGGACGACGAAGGAGCCTGGAGTGTTTCCTTGACCGAAGAGGAAGCCCTCCCCGCCTTGCAAGATCGTGCATCGCGCGCTCAAATTCGCGCCCCCGTCAGGGGCATCGTCAATAGGGTTCACCGTACAACAATTGGCGGCTTGGCCAGAAGCGGAGAAGAGTTGATAGAAATCGTTCCGTTGGACGATTCCTTGCTGGTTGAGGCGTATGTTCGCCCAAAAGACATAGCATTCTTGCACGCAGGTCAGTCGGTAAAGGTTAAGATCACCGCCTATGACTTTTCGCGATACGGTAGTCTCGACGGCGAAATAATTCGTATTGGCGCCGACACGATCACTCGTTCGGAACGTAGTGAGGAAGAGGTATTTGTAGTGGAAATCCGAACTTCCAGCACGATACTTGACGCGGGCGGCGAAGCTGTTGAAATCATCCCGGGAATGATCGCCGAAGTGGATATTCTGTCAGGGCAGAAAACCGTTCTGGATTATCTGATCCAGCCAGTCTTAAAGGTCAAAGAGAGTGCTTTTCGAGAGTGAAATTAACGTACCTGTTTATCAAAGCCACTCCACATCACCCAGAAAGATATACCCAGCCCCATAAATAGTTTTGATGAGGCGAGGATTCTTGGGATCTTCGCCCAGTTTTGTCCGCAGTCGCGAAATTCGCACATCCATCGCTCTGTCAAAACTGTCGCCGACAACGCCGCCCAACGTTTCCTGCATCTGTGCCCGGCTGAGCAAACGTTTCGGGCTTTCAAGGAACAGGCGCAAAACCTCGCCTTCAGCGTGGCTGAATTGCGTTTCGTTCCCAGCATCATCCACGAGAACATAACGATCGAAATGAGCGGCCCACCCGTTGAAACTTGCAACATCTGAACTTTGAAGAGCCGGGCGCGTTGATCGCAAACGAGCGCGGATACGGGCCACCACTTCGGCAGGATCAAATGGTTTGGTGATATAGTCGTCCGCCCCAAGCTCAAGCCCGGTCACGCGGTCCTGCACCTGCGCCCGACCCGAAATGATTATAACCGCTGCGCCGCGTTCCAACGCAAGGCGATGCACCAGTGCCAGACCGTCTGTGTCGGGTAAAGACAAATCCACCAAGCAGACGTCCGGAGTCACTCGGTTCAACGACGCTTCAAATTCGCGAGCCCGGGCAAAACTCTGAGTACGAAACCCGGCTTCTTCCAGAGTATTAGTTAAGATGCGACGTATCTCAGGCTCGTCGTCCAAAATGGTCACCAAAGGTAGGGACATCAAGCAGCCTCGGTTTGAATAAGCGCGGAAAGCTGCGCCCGCGTGAACGGTTTGCGCAAAACAGGTGCCAAAGCAAGTGCCTGCCGATGCAAAGGGTCGGAATAAGGCAACGACGTCATTAGAATGCAATGCAACCCAGGTTCTAACGAGTCAATCAAGTCCAGACCAGTCCCGGTGCCTTCCAGCCTAATATCGGATAGAACCAAAACGATGTCATCAATGTCTGAAACCAATGCCTTCGCTTCTTCTGCGGATGTTGCTTCGATAACTGCAAACCCAAGATCCACAAGCATTTCGCGGAATTGACTACGCAGCTCATCATTGTCCTCAACCAGCAAAACCAACCCCTCTTGGACGGACGGGGCTGGCCTATAGGGCAGTCGCAAAACGACGGACGCCCCAGAAGGTGTGTTGCGCAAGTTCAAGTCGCCGCCCGCCAGCTTGACCGTGTCATACACCATCGGCAATCCCAAACCGGAGCCTTCCGCGCCTTTGGTGGTGTAGAAAGGGTTCAGCGCCTTTTCCAATGCCTCAGAAGAAAACCCTGTTCCCGTGTCCGACACGGTGATTTCCACCCATATGGTTCCAATTGTATGAGCGCTGACAGTTATTTGGCCCGACGTACCACAAGCGTCACGGGCATTCAAAACAAGGTTCAGCAACGCGTCTTGAACCATGCCGGAATCCATCAAAATCATCTCATCAGGAAGAGTGTTTACAACTGACAACCCTACCCCCCGTGGCAGCGAAGGCGACGCCAATACACGCAGATCTTCAAGCAATCCGCAAAAGTCTGTGGCTTTGGGGTGGGGCGTACGGTTGCCCGTCATATCCGCAATCCGGTTCAGCAACTGACCACCCCGTCGGGCCGTGGTCTGCGTTGCTGCCACAAGTTCACGAGCTTCAGCAGGAAGATCCATTTTGTCCAACCGGGACTGCATACCAAGAATGATTGTCAAAAGGTTGGAAAAGTCGTGTGCTAGTCCGCTGGTCATCTGGGCAGCCATTGCACGACGGCGGGACTGTTGCAGGGCGACGCGCGCCTGAGTTTCTTCGGTGATATCCACGGACATCACATAAACCCCACCTTCACCGTCCGGAGTAAACGACACACGCAAACGACGCGCATCCTGGTCTTCGGTAAACTCGAAAACCGAAGTTTTTCCTTCGTATGCGCGCTGCAAATGGGGCTCGACCCGCTGAAACGCTGTCGCCCCCAAAGCTTGGGATATATGCAGTCCAAGTATCTCAGACGGGCGGCCCGGCATGACCGAACTGAGGCGACGGTTCGAATAATCGTATCGGCCGTCAGCGTCCAAATGCGCAATGTGAGCAGGCATCATTTCTGTCGTCAAACGCGTACGCGCCTCAATCTCTGTTAGTTGGCGCTTAGCCTCTTCCAGGGCGGTTATTGTGGCCGCCAATTTACGGTTGGTGGCGGATAATTCCTCTGCCCGACCAAGTAGTTGTTCTGATAACTCCTCTGATCTAGCCCGCAAGAGATCTTCGGCCTGTTTGGTTCGCGTAATATCCGTATAAACCGCCACCCAACCACCCGTTGGTAGTGGAGCGCCTTCGACTGAAATTACCTGACCATTTGGCCGGGTTCTCTCCATATAATGCGGCTCGAAAGCCAGGGCTTGTTCGACCCTCTGTCTGACCACCTCGTCGACTTTCTCCACATTTCCATATTCGCCGCGACTTGCTAGAAAATGTATTGTGTCGTGAAAACTCGCACCGGGTTGCACCAGATCAATGGGTAGGTCGAACATTTCCTGAAAACGAGCGTTGCACAGAACTAGTCTCAGCGAGCTGTCATAGATAGACAATGCCTGCCCGATCAAATTCAGGCCTGCTGTAGTCATAGCCTTGATGCGTTGTTCGACAATGTTCAATGCTGTTCTCCCCGCATACCTGCCTAGCATCACTGTAGGCGCTGTCAAAGAGGGTCGCTGGTTTCGAGTGCCTAATACGGCTGAAGTGAGCAATTTCAGAAGGATGGGACATGGCGCACCGCAGCAAACGGCTACAGCGGGCTAAACTGTATCGCTGAGGCAATTTTTTAACATGAAATCTGGATCTGGTTGCATAAACCCATTGCAGCCTTAGTGCTTTTCCCATCACATAAGTCCATGACAAAGCCAACGGTTACCTCCGATCGGAACGCCGAGGGCGTCTGCATCCGAATTGCGGGCGATCTGAGGACACAATCGCTTGACCAGATCGAAGGCGCATTCAAGTCCATTAGTCCTGATGGAAAGGATGTAATTGTCGACCTGTCAGGTGTTCAGTCTATGGACACAGGCGGCGCTTGGCTGGTGGCCGATTTGGAACGACGCATAGATACCAGCGGAGCAACAGTTCACCTTGAGGGCCTACAAGAAGCTCACGCCTCGCTGATCGAAACGGTGTCGAAGAACATTCCTGAGGCGGTAGGCGAACAGGCCCCGCCCAGGGGATTAGTTGAAACGGTCGCACGAGTCGGCGAACGCACGGCTGGAGCTTGGAAGGATTCGGTTTCGATTGTCGGATTCCTGGGTCTAACCCTGCATCGCCTTGTAAGGACGCTGATCATGCCATGGCGTCTGCGTCGGGCGGCTCTGGTTTCGCAGATGGAGCAAACCGGTTTCAAGGCTCTTCCCATCGTCTCTCTGATGGGATTTCTGATCGGTGTCGTTCTGGCCTTTCAGGGCGCAACTCAGTTGAAACAGTTCGGCGCTGAAATTTTCGTCGTTGAACTGATCTCTATCTCTATCCTCCGTGAGTTGGGGATATTACTGACGGCCATCATTGTTGCAGGACGGTCAGGTTCTGCTTTTACCGCATCTATTGGGTCAATGAAGGTACAGGAAGAGATTGACGCCATGCGGACATTGGGTTTGGACCCCATTGAGGTACTGGTAATTCCACGTGTACTTGCGTTGTTGATTATGCTTCCAATTCTTGGATTCGTCGCCGACATAGCGGGTTTGGTTGGCGGCGCTTTGATGAGTTGGATCGACTTGGGTGTTAGCCCAGGCATGTTCCTGACACGTTTGAAGGAAAACACCGATGTTTGGCAACTTGCTATCGGATTGATCAAGGCACCTTTTTTTGCGCTTGTGATCGGAGTCATAGCATGTTGGCAAGCCATGCAGGTCAAAGGTTCATCTGAAAGCGTGGGACAACGCACAACGGCTTCGGTCGTTCAGTCCATCTTTATGGTTATTGCAATTGATGCGTTGTTTTCAATTTTTTTCTCGGAACTGGGGATCTGACATGGACGGTGCGACCTTGCAGCAAGACTCCCAGACTGGCGCGCAGCGAGAGGCAGTGATCAAAGTACGCAACCTAACCAACCGCTTTGGCCCACAGGTTGTGCATGAAAACCTGAACTTGGATGTATGGCGGGGTGAGGTTCTGGGTGTCGTTGGTGGCTCGGGCACGGGGAAGTCGGTTTTATTGCGTACCATTGTGGGTCTCAATCGCCCTGCTGCGGGAAGCATTGAAGTATTAGGGGTCGACGTCCTGAACGGACCAGAGGATGAGCGCAAGCGGATCGAGAAAAGCTGGGGCGTGGCCTTTCAGGATGGCGCGTTGTTTTCGTCGCTAACGGTTTTACAGAATGTGATGGCGCCTTTACGCGAACATACCGGCATTAGCGAAAGTTTGATGCAAGCTCTTGGCGGTTTAAAAATCAGCCTTGTTGGGCTGCCACAGTTAAGCTGCAGCAAGTTTCCATCAGAATTGTCGGGGGGGATGCGCAAGCGGGCGGCGCTGGCGCGCGCATTGTCTCTGGACCCGGAGATCGTTTTTCTAGATGAACCTACCGCCGGATTGGACCCAATAGGTGCCGCCGCATATGATGATCTGATCAGGGAGTTGCAGCAGGCGTTGGGGTTGACCGTTTTTATGGTAACACATGACCTCGACAGTCTTTACGCCATTTGTGACCGTATCGCCGTGCTTGCGGAAAAACGCGTGTTGGTTGAAGGTCCGATAGAAGAAATGACCAAGGTAGACCATCCTTGGGTCCAGGAATATTTCACCGGTCCCCGGGCGCGTGCGGCGCAACAGAAGGGGCAGGACAGGTAGAGGCAATGGAAACCCGGGCAAATTATATTCTAATCGGCGCATTTACACTGGCAGGAATTCTTGGTGCATTCGGCTTTTTCCTGTGGCTTGCCAAGTTCGAGGTCACGCGGCAATACGCCTATTATGACGTGCTGTTCGATAATGTATCTGGGTTGTCGGCAGCTGGAGGCGTCAATTATAATGGATTGCCAGTTGGACAAGTCATATCCTTGAAGCTGGACGAGGACGATCCGTCCAAGGTGCGTGTGCGCCTGGAAGTCGATGCTGACATCCCCGTTACCAAGGAAACTATTGCGCAACTGCAATCCTTGGGGGTGACAGGTGTTGCGTATGTTGAGTTGTCGGGCGGTTCAGTAAATGCTGAACGCCTTCCGCAAAACAGCGTGATACCCAGCGAACGAAGCCCGATTCAATCATTGCTGGAAGGGGCGCCCCAAGTTCTTAACAAAGCACTTACATTGCTTGAGGACCTGAACAAAGTGGTTGATGATGAAAACCGCAAGGCCGTTTCGGATATCCTTGGAAACTTGGCCGATGCATCGGGCAAATTGGACAAAACTTTGGCCGATTTTGAATCCCTTTCCAGCGACCTTGGAAACGCTGCGAGCGATATCGGAGAATTCACGAAAAAGCTCGACCCTTTAGTTGCCACAGCGGAATCGACCTTAAAGACCGGCACAGAAACGCTCACCAGTATCAAAGAGGCGTCGGACTCTGCAAAATCAGCGCTGGATACAGCGAACACTACGATCGCCAACGCCGATCAGGTGATCCAACAGGATGTTCGGCCTTTCATCGAAAAAGGGTCACAACTCGCCGACAGGTTGTCGGCCTTGTCTGATGAAGGCAGCTATGCGCTTGGTGTGTTCACGGAGACGGTTAACAACGCCAATTCCACACTTGAATCGATAAACTCGGCGATGGACAGCGCTGAGGACACGTTATCTTCCGCTGAAAAGGCTTTCGATTCAGCTAACCAGGTATTGGATACCGATATTGCACCTGTTGCCGCTGACGTCAGCAACGCAGCAAAGCAGGTTGCTGACACTGTTTCAAATGTCACTGCCAAGATCGATCAGATTTCAGATGACGTTTTAAGTGCATCTAAATCTGCTTCCGAATTGTTGGGAACCGTGGACGGCATTGTGCAAGACAATCGTAGGCAAGTTTCAGATTTTCTACGAGTCGGACTGCCGCAATTCGTCCGATTTGTCGAAGAGTCGCAACGTCTGGTCGTCAGCCTCGACCGATTGGTCGACAGGGTTGAACGCGACCCGGCCCGTTTTCTGTTAGGCACGCAAGCATCGGAGTTTCGCCAATGATCCGGCCATTTTTTATGATAGCCATCTTGGCCTTTCTGTCGGGGTGTGCGGGTCTGGGCACTCTGCGTCAAGCTTCAAAGCCAAACGATCTGTATTTGCTAACACCTAAAAGCACTTTCTCATCAACGCTGCCGCGTGTGCAAAAACAGATTGTCGTACAGGAACCCACTGCGACTGCCGCTGTTAATACAGATCAGATTGCGGTTCAGCCCACCCCATTGCAGGTTCAATATCTTCCTCGCGCCAGATGGGCGGATCGAGCCCCGATCATCGTTCAGTCCTTGCTAATTGAAAGTTTCGAGAACACAAACAAGGTGGCTGCAGTTGGGCGATCCACAGTTGGTCTGCGACCAGACTATGTTATTGCACCTGACCTAAGGGAATTTCAGGGGCACGTTCTCAGTGAGACCGCAAACGGCCAAACCGTTCAGATCAAAGTTCGGATCAATATCAAAATCATCGACGAATATGACGACAAAATAATCGCCTCTTCATCTTTCGAGGAAAACGTCCTGGCCAAATCTGATCAAACTTCGGATTTGATTGTCGCCTACGACGAAGCGTTAGGCGACACCATGCGTGACGCGGTAGAATGGAGCATTCGTAGAATCCACAATCACAGTGTCAACAATCCTAGAAATTTACCCAATTAGGGCGCCAAATTGTTTGAGAACCTAAAAGTGCGCTGCCGTCGCAGCGTTCCAATCCGACGCGAAACTCGGCGGTAATTTCTTGTTCAAAAGTGCTCCGTCATCAAGAAATTCGTACATCTCAGCATACGACTGCTCACCTTCATCGGCCATACGGCGACGAATGTCAGAAGGTCGAAGTTCGGAAACCGTCGCCTTACCCATTGCGCCCAGTATCTCGCGAAAGCTCTCAAGCGTTGCGTCATGATAACGACGCACGCGCTGGCGCTTCTGCGGAACGTTGACCGCCCTCCCCCGCACCGGATCCTGCGTAGCAACTCCGGACGGACAGCGATTTGTGTTACAGTGCAGCGCCTGAATGCAGCCAATCGCAAACATCATGGTCCGCGCGGCGTTGCACATGTCTGCCCCAAGTGCGCATTTCTCAACCATGTCAAAGCCGGTTGCCACTTTACCGGAACAAATCACGCGGATTTTGTCCCGCACACCTATCCCGCGCAGGCAATTATTCACGAAAATCAACGCCTCATTCAGCGGAACGCCCAGCCGGTTGGTAAACTCTACTGGAGCAGCGCCAGTACCGCCTTCAGCCCCATCAACGGTGATGAAATCAGGAAGAATACCTGTTTCCAGTATGGCTTTGCAGATTGCCATAAATTCCGATTTTTTACCGATACACAGCTTGAAACCAACTGGTTTGCCACCTGACATTTCCCGCAGATGCTGTACGAATTCCATCAACCCAGTCGGTCCTTTAAAGGCTGAATGGATAGGCGGCGAGATCACATCCTGATGGACAGGGACGCCGCGAATATTGGCTATTTCTTCGTCAACTTTGGCGGCCGGCAAAACACCCCCATGCGAAGGTTTAGCACCTTGAGAAAGTTTGATTTCTATAGCTTTTACAACTTCTTTCTGCGCTTTTTCTGCAAACTTGTCCTTATCGAAATCACCTTCAGCCGTCCGACAGCCGAAATAGCCAGTTCCAATTTGCCAAATGATATCACCACCTTCGGCGAGATGATGAGGTGACAATCCGCCTTCGCCAGTATTGTGCGCGAACCCACCGTCCTTGGCCCCACCATTGAGGGCGCGGATCGCATTAGCGCTGAGCGCGCCAAAGCTCATGGCGGACACGTTCAACCGAGATGCGCTATATGGTTTGTCGCATTGTGGGCCTCCCAAGGTTACCCTCTCTTCGCTTTCAGCGACATGTTTAGGAGCCAATGAGTGATCAGCACGATGATACCCGACAGTCATAATGTCGTATTGGGTGCCGAATGCCTGGGTATCGACCTGCCCTTTGGCGCGGGAGTAAACCAAACTACGAATGATCCTGTTGAATGGCCGCCCGCTTTCATTCGTTTCAACGAAATACTGCCGGATTTCAGGGCTTACAAACTCTAACATGTAACGGAAATGACCGAGAACCGGATAATTATTCAGCACATTGTGCTTAGTAGTCAGCATATCATAAAGGCCGATCACCGCGTACGGGATCAGAATAATTAGCAGCCAATATGCTGGTGGCCAGAAATACCCCACCAATACTGTCAAGGGCAGTACGATATAAGTTAGTACGTAGTAAATCTTGCGGACAATCATTCCTGGTCTCCTTCGCTTTCGCCTGTCCGGGCGAGGCCTGGAAATATCGGATTTACGGATCCCATAGTTGTACCCAAACGTGGAACAGATTGCCTTTTAATTGCAAGTCCTTGTCCATCGCGTAAGCCAATCTTGACGAAACGTGAACCGCACCAGCTTGACCTATGCTAGTTGATCCGAACAGACCCAGCCTGTATGTCGTAAAAAAGCAGGTCAGGGCAGGATCAGTCACAGTGGCAAACTCAGCACCTGCCAGTGGGAATCGCGCCATAATGTACGGAGCCGTTTTTGTCGGTGGGGCGGCTGGTTCTTTGTTGCGAGAGTTATTTGCTCTTGAGATCCCCGGTGCGCCGTATTTAACGTCGACATTCGCCATCAACATCGTCGCCTGTTTCGTCTTAGGTTGGTTGTATTCCATCCGAAACAAGGTCCACGCTTACGTTTTGCACTTAGGCGCCGTCGGGTTCTGTGGGGGGCTATCAACTTTTTCTTCGTTTGTTGCCGAGTTGGAGCGGCTGGCTGAAAACGCTGGAGGAATCGTGGTATTTGCCATTGCAGCGGAGATTTCCGTTGGATTGTTCGCAGCTATTTTGGGCGAAGCCGCCGGTCGTCGGTTTCACGGTACGAGGGTCCGCGAATGACCGAGTTTTACCTGCATGCCATGTTCTGTCTTGGTGGCGGATTGGGCGCGGTTCTTCGCCATTGGCTGGCACAACGGGTCACCCACGACCTACCTTTTTCAACGCTTATCGTAAATGTTATTGGCAGCCTGATATTGGGACTCTGGATTGGTTATCTGGGCGGTTCAAATGAGATGGGAGAAGAGGAAAAGCGCCTTGTATTCGGCTTCTGCGGTGGGTTCACGACGTTCTCCAGCTTTGCGTACCAGTCGCTGGAACTTCACCGCAATCGTACAATAACGCTGGCTGCGGGCAACATCCTGCTGAGCCTCGGACTCTGCTGGTTCGCGTTGTGGTTGGGTTTGGTTCTGACCGTCTAATGCGCCACCTGTGGTGCCGAAGCCCCGGGTTTCGGCGCACGACAGAAAAATAGTAATGGAATTGTCGCCAAAGCCAGGAAACCAAGATTGTTGAACACGGTAAGATACGAAATCATTTCGGCCTGACGGGAAATCTCTTGTCCTAGAATTGCAGCACCTTCTGCACTATCAGGTGTTAAACCAAGAGGTTGAAGATATGCTTGTGCGGCTGGATTGTAAGGTGTGACATTTTGGTTAAGCGTAGCTGTATTTGTTTGCAGCCCTCGAACCACCCAAGTTCCAACCAGTGAAATTCCAACAGATGAGCCCAACTGGCGTGTTACGTTGAACAAACCCGAGGCTTCGTCCTGACGACGTTTGGTGATGCTTTCGAAGGCAAGAATTGACATCGGTACAAATACCAATCCCATTCCAAGGCCGCTTACCGCGCCCGGCCAAGCCAACTGCCAAAATCCCGCATTCAGATTGAGAGTTCCAACCATGAAATTGCCTATTGCGGTCAGTAACAACCCAATACCGGCTAATACCCTTGGGTCAAACCGGGTAACCAAAGCCGAACCCGTCACTACCATTGATATCCCTGCTGCGACGCCGCGTGGAATAAACAAATGGCCAGATTCTATCACTGGATAGTTCAGCAGCGTTTGTACAAATGTTGGAATAATCGCGATGCCACCGAACAATGACACGGCAAATCCAGCAATAATAAGGTTGCACAAGGCAAAATTTCGATCCGCAAACAGCCGAAGATCAACGATTGGATGCTTTGTCGTGAGAGAGTGGTACACAAACCCAATCGCTCCGAGAGCCGCAGCAAGCAGCGCAACCTGTATCACCCTTGACGACAGCCAATCTTTTGACTCGCCTTGATCCAGAATGAATTGCAGGCAGCCAATACCAACCGCCAACAGAGCAAGCCCTGTCCAATCGATGACAACTTCTTCGGTTTCGTCCTGTGGAAGTTCGCCCGTCAGCAATAGCAATGCCATTGCTGCAACCGGCAAGTTGACAAAAAACACCATTCGCCAAGAAAAATACTCGGTGAGAATTGCGCCTATCGTGGGACCCAGAACAGGAGCAACCACAACCCCAAGCCCGAAAACGGCCATAGCCTGCCCTCGTCTGTCTCTGGGAAACGCGTCAAACAGAATTGATTGAGAAAGAGGGATCAGAAAGGCACCGAACATACCTTGAGCCAGCCGAAAGGCGACGATCGTTTCCAAGCTCCACGACAATCCACACATCGCAGACATCGTCGCAAAACCAGTCACCGAAGTAAGTATCAACCGCCTTCGCCCGACACGTCGGGCTACGAACCCTGTCAAGGGCATAATCACCACAGCGGAAACGATATAACTGGTCAATATCCAAGTTGCTTGATCAGTTGTAGCACCAAAAGCGGCTTGAATGTGCGGCAACGCTACATTGACTATGGTGCTGTCCAGCACCTCGAGAATTGCGCTTAGCACAACGGCGACCACTATCACCGGATTGATGTGGCTAACCGCCGCCACGTTCATTATTCGGACGTCGCCACTGTGGTGTCGACGACTACCTTGCTGCTTCCACCCACTCGTAACGGCGCGTCCGTCGGATCAAGTTGAATTCGAACCGGGAAACGGCGCGTTACCTTAACCCAATTTCCGCTGGAATTTTCTGACGGCAATAGTGAAAACGTATCTCCGGACCCACGCCCGATGGATGCGACCGTTCCTGTCAGAGTCGTTCCCGGCAACATGTCGATTTCTACCACCACGGGTTGTCCGGGTCGAATGCGGGGCAAAGCGGTTTCCTTGAAGTTCGCATCAATCCACCAACCCGCCGCCTCAACGATGGAAAACTGCGGGGCGTTTGCTGATACGGATGATCCTGGTCTCAAGGTCAGGTTGGCGATCCAACCGTCGGCCGCAGCGACAACATTGGTCCAAGTAATATTGGATTTTGCGATTTTGAACTGCGCCCTGGCAGATAATATTTCGTCCTGCTTGGCCGCCAAACCGCTTTGCAAGGCTAATAGACTTGATTGACTTGCAGTAAGCTGCGCGGCCGCCGACGCGAAGTCCGATGTTGTCTGATCCAAAGTCGCCTGTGCCAAGTCACCATTTGAAAACAGGGCTTTGGCGCGCTCCAGATTGTTTTGTGCCGTATCATAAGCTGACAGTGCGCTATCAACCGAAGCTTGCGCTGCAGCAATCTGCGTAGAATAAGATTGTGCCTGTTGAACCGCAGCGTCCAGATTACTCCTGGCTTGATCAAAAGAAGCACTGAATTGGGTGTCGTCTATGGTGAACAGCAGGTCGCCACTTTTGACGAATTGGTTTTCTTCGACCAGAACTTCGGCTACCTGCCCAGTCAATTGCGGTGCAACAGAAATAATGTTTGCACCGACATATGCATCTTTGGTCGAAGGATACCGTTCTTCGTGCCGCCAAAACAGTAGTAGGGCGATTGTAATCACCCCCAAAATTGCGACGACGGCAACTGCCTTGAGTGTTCGCATGGCATTTCTCCCTTCGTCAACGATGCGCGTTGGGCGTTACATCGGGTGAATGTGCATCCGAATGGCAAGGTTCCCAAGTATCCAAACGGTGCCCAAAATGATAATTAACAGTACCAGAGTCGAAAACAGGATCAGATCCAGATCCTCCCTGCTGCTACGGCGACGGTCAATATGCAGAAAGTATACCAATTGCACGATCAGCTGTGCCAGACCCAGCAATCCAATTGCAAGATAAACGCCGCGCGTTTCAATCCCGAATAGATGGGCAATTGAAAACACAATCAGGGTCAGCAACAGCGACCCGCCATAACCGATAACATAGCGGCGACGTTCGCGCCGATGCATTTCGGTACGTCTATCCATATGAAAGGCCTCCGAAATACACGATGGTAATGATACCGATCCATATCAGGTCGAGAAAATGCCAGAACAAAGCCAGTCGCACGACGCGAGACATCAGTAGGTCGGTCAAACCCATGATGCGCAACTGAATTCCAAGGACAATCAGCCAAAGACATCCCGCCGCAACATGCAGTCCGTGCAACGGAACCAACCCATAGTAGGCTGAAAGAAAACCACTACGCTGGGGAACCCCTCCCTTATCGGCCATTGCCATGAAATCGCGGATTTCCAACACCAGAAAGGTAAGACCAAGAATAAGGGTAACCCCAAACCAAAACACAATACGCACGCGGGGTAAGTTGTATTTCAACGCCAGCATCGCCAACCCAACAGTCAAACTGCTGGTCAACAAGATAATCGTTTGGGCGAAGATGCTTTTAAGGTCAAACAAATCGTGCGGACCCGGCCCCCCCGCTTGCGCATCGATCATTGTGATGTAGATGGCAAACATTAGTCCAAAATAGACCAGATCGCTCATAAGAAAGACCCAGAAGCCAAACGTAACGACTTCGGCGAACTTGTCGGCACTGGCGTGATCCTGCCCGAGGTTTATTCCGGGGTAACTTTGTGGTGGGGCGCGTCTCATACCGCCGCCTCCATATCCGGCCTTGCAAGACCCTTGTTTTCTGATGCTACCTCGTGGTCTCGATCAACAGCGACAGTGCTATGGACTAGCCCAAGCCACGCTTCGTGATCCTTGCGCACCTCTTCTGCGGGGATGGTGATTTCGTTGTTCGTGTCAAAACTCCAAACAATTAGCGCCAGGATCATCAAGATCGTCGTAAGGATAACCAGCCACCAGATCCACCAAACCAAAGCGAACATCCAGATTCCGCTGAGCACGCAAAGTATGAAACCAATCCCGGTATTGCGAGGCACATCGATGTCCTCATAGGCATCCGGAGTTGGGTAAGCCACGCCGCGGCGTTTAGCTGCAGCAAAGTCATCCCTATCCCCGACTTGCGGGATTACCGCGAAATTATAGGGTGGGGGCGGCGACGGGATCGACCATTCCAACGTCCGCCCATCCCACGGATCACCGACAGGTACCCGGGATTTATCACGGTCCCGGATGCTGACCCAAAGTTGGATCAGGACCGAAAATAGACCGCAGGTAATGATAAGCGCGCCTATGATGGCTACGACCATAAAGGGTTGAAACGAAGGATCGCTGTAACTGAATGACCGGCGCGGCATTCCCATCAGACCTACGAAATATAAAGGCATGAAAGTCAGCAAGAACCCGACCGTCCAGCACAAAACTGAAACGCGGCCCCAAAACTCGTTCAACCGGAAACCAAAAGCTTTTGGGAACCAGTAATTATATGCAGCCAACATTCCGAACAACACGCCCGGCAACAGCACGTTATGGAAATGTGCTACAAGGAACAGAGTGTTATGAACCTGGTAGTCGACGGTTGGATTAGCCAAAATGACCCCGCTCAGCCCACCTATTACAAACAGCATCAGAAATGAAAGGCTGTACAGCATCGGCACCGAAAACCGGATTCTTCCACGATAAAGAGTCGCCATCCAATCGTATACTTTCACCCCGGTTGGGATCGCGATCAGCATCGTGGCAATGCCAAACACAGCATTGATCAAGGCGCTTTGTCCCATTGTGAAAAAGTGGTGCAGCCAGACGGTAAAAGACAGCACAGCTATACACATCGTCGCGATAACCAGCGAGTTGTAACCATAAAGTCGCTTGGCTGAAAAAGTCGCAAATATCTCGGAATAAACTCCGTAAGCCGGCAAGACTAGCAGATAGACTTCGGGATGACCAAACAGCCAAAAAAGGTTGGCATAGTTCATCATGTTGCCGCCCAGATCATTGGTGAAGAAATGAAAATCAAGATAACGATCGGCCGCCAACAAGAGTGCCGCCACACCCAAGGGAGGCATGGCAAAGATAATAAGGATTGAGCTGCTGATAATCGTCCAGCAGTACATTGGCAGACGCATGAACTTCATGCCGGGCGCCCGCAGTTTGTAAATTGTTACAGCAAAATTTATTCCTGTAAGTGTTGTGCCTACACCGGACACAACAATCGCCCAAATCCAATAGTCCGGACCGACGCCAGGATTGAAAGCCGCCCCGGTAAAAGGTGGATACGCGGTCCAACCACCAGTAGAAAACTCTCCCACCACCAAGGACACCATAAGCATCATTCCTGCGGAAACAGTAAGGCCCAGCCCAATCTGATTCATCCGAGGGAAAGCAACGTCGCGAGCGCCAATCATCAGGGGGATCAGAAAATTCGCGACACCAAAGACAAAGGGCACCGCTACAAAGAAAATCATGATTGTCCCATGTGTACTGAACAATTCAGCGAAGTGTTCAGCTTCCAAAAACCCGTCCCCTGGCCCGGCAGCTTGCTGGGCGCGCATGGCAACACCTTCCAGTACTCCGCGGGCAAGCATTACAATCGCAAAGACAATGTACATTATGCCAATTTTTTTGTGATCGACGCTTGTCAGCCAGTCTCGCCAAAGAGGTCCCCAAAGTCGAAAACAGGTCAAAAGCCCGACCACAACGATGACTCCGATTACGACGATGGCAGCTGCCGCGTTCGCGACGATTTCATTTGCGCTGGGGTTTTCAATCAAACCGGATACCGGAAAGGCATCCCAGCTTAGGCGGCCAAAAAAGCCTGAACCAGTGGAAGTCATTGGCTGATCTCCTCCCCGAACGCAGTGGTCCCGGGTTGCTGGTTCAACTGCAGGGGCTTCCCGCTGTGGTAGCGGCCCAAAATCGTGTGAAACAAATCATCGTCTTCTAAACTGAAATAGAGTGCATTGTCGGGCATGTCTGAATTGCCCAAATCAGCTTGTACCTCGTCTCGGTCCGTTCGCTTTGCAAGCGTCAGATAGGTGGGCGCGTCAAGCAAGATACCCTTGCTCCTCACAGTGTTGACCCAAGCATTGAAGTCTTCCTGTTGCATCGCCACAGTTGCGAATTTCTGCTTGGTAAAGCCGCGCCCATTATATTGTGTGTTCTCTCCCTGCATTGTCTGGGGTGAATCCGCGACGAGGTGCAACTGAGTTGTCATTCCCGGCATCGCGTAGATTTGACCTGCTAGCGCCGGGATCATAAACGACTGCATCACCGTATCGGTCGTCAGACTCAACGATATTTGCTTTTTGACCGGAATCCCAAACTCGCCAACACTGGCGATGCCCAAATCGGGATAGATGAACAACCATTTCCAATCCAACCCAACGACCTGCACACGCAGGGCCGGTTCTTCACCAAAGGGTGACGCGTATGGGTCCAGCCTGTGCGTCGCTTTCCAAAGATAATAAGACAGAATGGCCACTATCAGAACAGGTACACCCCACATCATGAATTCCAGTCCGGCCGAAAAATCCCAATCGGGTCGGTAGGTAGAGGTGCTGTTCTTGCGACGTCGGTACTTAATCACAATTAACGGGACAAGAACCAGAACTGGAACAACCGCTATCATTATTAGTGCCGTTGCACGCAGCAAATGGGTCTTTTGTACTGCCGCAATAGGCCCTTGCGGCTTCATGAAACTATCGCTTGCGCCGGCTATTTGAACCGATGCTAGGAATGCTGCAGCGGCAACCAGTATCAGCGCCATTGCAATGGGCATTTTGGATATCCGCAAGCCTGCCTGCCCCTCTGAGTTCTCGATTTCGGTCAACTATCGACAGAGTTGGCAGAATTCTCAAGGATTTTTCAAATCTTACCATATCAGTTGACATAGGGTCTCGCACCAGAGACACCGGAAGCATGCGTTTATTTGCGATTATCATCGGTCTGATCTTTAGCGCTACGACGGCTTACCCACAGGATCGAACCGCGGTGGAAAGGCAATTTCAGACTTGGTTGCAAAATACAATTGGTCCTGTAGCTAGGGAAAATGGGGTTTCCGACAGAACGCTGAACCAAGCCTTCGCAGGCATTACGCTGAACTGGAAACTGCCTGATCTGATTCCTCCCGGGGGTCAGGCAACAACACCCAAAACCCAGAAACAGGCGGAATTCGGTTCGCCGGGGCGGTACTTTAACGCAAACTCGGTTAAGGGGGCAGCTTCGGTCGGGAGAAAGATGGCTCAACGTCACGCTGCCACTTTAGCTAAGGTTGAAAGGCAAACCGGCGTGCCCGGACGTATCATATTGGCGATTTGGGGACGAGAGAGTGGATATGGGCAAGTTCCAATTCGCCATGATGCGTTTCAGGTTCTAGCAACGAAGGCATTCATGAGCACTCGCGCGGAATATTTCACAGGTGAACTGATCGCCGCGCTTAAAATAGCAGAGGATGGGCACACCCCCGCGCACGGGTTGAAAAGCAGCTGGGCTGGGGCATTGGGGCAGCCGCAGTTCATGCCCTCAAGTTTTCTCAAGTATGCAGCGGACGGAACGGGAGATGGCCGCGCTGACATCTGGAACTCACCCGAGGATACAATAGCCTCAATCGCGAATTATCTGATGCAACACGGCTGGGTGTCCGGACGGGACTGGGGTTTTGAAGTATTGGTGCCCGAGAACGTAACATGTGCGCTTGAAGGTCCCGATCAAGGTCGCCCAATCCGCGATTGGGTAGCCGATGGGGTAAAAAGGGTATCAGGTCGCCCGTTTCCTGCCCACGAATTGATTGCCGAAGGATATCTGATGATGCCAGCCGGCAGGAATGGACCCGCCTTCTTAGTTACCCCGAACTTTTATGTTTTGAAGGACTACAACACCAGCGATCTTTACGCTCTTTTCGTGGGCCATGTAGGTGACCGGATAGAATTTGGCGTAGGCGATTTCAGCGGTGATTGGGGTAATGTTGGTGGGTTTTACAGATCCGACATTGCAGCTATGCAAAGAGCATTGGAAGACATGGGGCATGATGTCGGTGGCGTGGATGGTCTACCTGGATACAAAACCCGACGATCGATCGGGCGGTGGCAACAGGCCACTGGCCAGGAACCCACGTGTTTTCCAAAAATCGAAATGAAAGCCCACTTAATTCCCTAATATCGGGCCCATAAACCTGAATGGAGTTTCGAAGAAACCCGGAAGTTACAGAAATACTTGAACCGGCAGCCTGCATCTTTCGCAATTGCCATGGAGCATTAGTTCGATGAAACGATTGTTGCACACGTCTGATCAAGTTCTTCCAAGGCTCCTGTTCGGATTTTGGCGCAACATCTGTCTTTGACTCGCATAGCGGGCGATGGCAGGTTCTAAACTGTTGATGCCTGAAATGGCGAGTGAGATTGATTGATACGGCTGGGCGTCTTATGAGTGGGCGCCGGCCATTTTGCAAAATGCCGGATTACGTTCGAGTTTGAGAGGTCACATGGCACGCAAAGTCACCAAGGCGATATTCCCAGTGGCGGGATTGGGTACGCGTTTTTTGCCGGCAACAAAATCTGTGCCAAAAGAGATTATGACATTGGTCGACAGGCCGCTGGTCCAATACGCAATCGATGAAGCCCGCGCTGCTGGGATCAAAGAGTTTATCTTTGTGACGTCCCGCGGAAAATCTGCGCTTGAGGATTACTTCGACCACAACTTGGTCCTTGAACAGGAACTAAAGGCCAAGGGAAAAAGCGAACTGCTGGAAACCCTGAACGCGACGAATATGGAAAGCGGAGCCATCGCTTACATCCGTCAACACAAAGCCCTGGGATTGGGTCACGCTGTTTGGTGCGCCCGACGCTTGATTGGTGACGAACCCTTTGCAGTCATGTTGCCAGATGATGTCATCGCAGCGAGCAAACCTTGCCTACAGCAGATGATAGAAGCTTATGAGGAAACCGGTGGCAACATGGTCGCCGCCATGGAAGTTCCAAACGAAAGAACAAGCTCTTACGGGATTCTGGACGTGGGCGACAATGTCGGCACCGTAGTACGGGCCAGAGATATGATTGAAAAACCAGACCCGAAAGTTGCTCCATCGAACCTTGCTGTTATTGGTCGTTATGTGCTGGGCCCGTCTGTCCTGTACAATTTAAATAAAAAGAAGCAAGGCAGCGGTGGTGAAATACAACTGACTGATGCAATTGCGGAAGATATCAGTAACGGCGTTCCCGTATTTGGATACAAATTTGACGGTCAACGCTTTGACTGCGGTTCCAAGTCGGGTTTTCTACAGGCAACCGTTGCGTTCGCCCTAGCGCGTGAAGAGTTGCGCGACGATCTGCATCAATATCTGCAAGATGTCATCGCCTCAGACAAAGCCGCTCAATAGCGCAAATTTCTTCAGTTGTTTGTCGGCAATAGCGATACTTCGAGGGATTGTTGATCAAAGGGAATGGATACTATGAATAACGTCTACCCGGTTATCCTGTGTGGAGGGTCGGGCACGCGCCTTTGGCCATTGTCTCGCAAGAGTTATCCCAAACAATTCGTTCCATTGATTGGCGAGACGAGCCTACTACAACAATGCGCTGAACGGCTGAAAGGCCCAAACCACGAGCCCTACTCTAACCCTTTGATTTTAACCAATGAAGCCTTCCGGTTCATTGTTCCTGAACAATTGGCTGAAGTTGGCGTTGATCCTGGTCCGGTTTTTATAGAACCCAATGGTCGCAACACGGCTCCGGCCGTGCTAGCTGCAGCTTTGTATCTTGCCGCTGAAAATCCAGAAGCAATCATGTTGGTTGCGCCTTCAGATCACGTTCTACCAGACACATCAGCATTTCATAATGCCGTTGAAGAAGGAATACGCGCCGTTTCAGAACGTCAGGAACTAGTTACTTTCGGTATCACTCCAGATCGACCAGAGACAGGTTATGGTTACCTGAAACTCAGCCATGCTCCTGACAAATCTGGCGCGGCAGTTCCATTGGAACGGTTTGTTGAAAAACCGGATGCCGAAAACGCCAAGTCCATGGTGGCTGATGGTACCTATTTGTGGAATTCCGGCATCTTTCTGTTCGCGGTCAGGGACATTCTTGCAGCCTATGAAGAGCACGCAAAGAATCTAATTAACCCAGTTCGGCAGGCGGTCGAAGATGCCCGGACCGATCTGGGTTTCTTACGTTTGGACCAAAAGGCTTGGGACACGATTGATAACATCTCAATAGACTACGCGGTAATGGAAAAGTCCAATAATCTCAGCGTGGTACCCTATACGGCAGGTTGGTCCGACGTGGGTAGTTGGTCAGCAGTTCAGGAATTGGGCAAGCCGGATGCGGATGGCGTTGCGACCATGGGCGAAGTCACCACGATTGACTGCCGCAATGTTTTGGTACGTTCAGAATCAGACGCTCAAGAGGTGGTCGCTCTGGGACTAGAGAACATGATAACCGTAGCTATGCCAGACGCCGTGTTGGTTGCCAGTATGGATCGGGCACAAGATGTCAAACTGGCCGTTGAAGCCCTTAAGGCAAAAGGTGCAAAACAAGCCGAAGCTTTGCCAGTGGATCATCGGCCATGGGGCTGGTTCGAAAGCCTGGTGATTGGCGACCGTTTTCAGGTCAAACGCATTCATGTTCACCCTGGCGCCGCATTGAGCCTTCAGTCACACCACCACCGTTCAGAGCACTGGATTGTGGTGGAGGGAACTGCCGAAGTAACGATCGGCGAGAACATACAGCTCGTTTCGGAAAATCAATCGGTATACATCCCGCTTGGGGCCAAGCACCGAATGAAAAACCCAGGCAAGGTGCCAATGGTGCTGATCGAAGTGCAGACAGGCAGTTACTTGGGTGAAGACGACATTATTCGATACGAAGACGTATATGCTCGTAGCTGATACCGTCGAAACTAGTACCCAAAATTCGAATCAATTTGTTAGAGGCAATTTTCTCTATTGGAAACAATGGGCAATTTATCAAGTTTTTGTCTTCATTTCTGCACTTAAGACGTAAACAAAATCTTCCCAAGGCGTTCGGCCAAATCAGACCAGATTCACGCGATGTCAGGCAAATTGGCACAGATCAATGTCTGGCCATAGCCACAGGAGGACGCCGCGTGCCGCAGAACACACCTAGATTGAACCTACCATTCCTACAACCTTCCCAGGCGCAGAAACATGTCACGCACAACGAAGCCCTGCGCAAGCTCGATCTAACCGTGCAACTTTCCCTTACGTCTCTGAACTCCATCACGCCGCCTGCTGTTCCAAATCAGGGTGACATCCACGCGCTTGGGGCAACACCAACGGGCGATTGGACCGGACATGCCGGAAAGCTTGCTGCGTGGATCGATACAGCCTGGCATTTCATAGCACCCGAAACCGGATGGCGCGCATGGGATCTTTCGTCGGGCAATCTCAAGGTCTGGGATGGATTCCTTTGGATTGACCCGCCTATCTCCACGGACAACTTGCCCGGAGTTGGTGTCGGAACGAACCATGACAGTACAAACAAACTGTCAGTGCGCGGAGCAGCCACATTACTCAGCCACGAAGGTCATGGTCACCAATTGAAAATCAACAAGGCGAACGCGGGCGAGACCGCCTCCTTGTTGTTTCAGTCCAACTGGACAGGTCATGCCGAAATGGGCCTGTCAGGAAGCACAGGATTTTCAGTCAAGGTATCTGCAGATGGTGACACTTGGAATGAGGCCTTGCGGCTCGACCCCGCAACAGGGCTGGCTAGTGGGTCAGCAGTTCAAGCCAGCGCCAACGACACCACAGCCGGACGCCTGATGCGAGCGGACTACGGATTCGGACCAGGAAATCTGTTGGGAACAGTTTCAGAACTTGCTGGTGCGCCGACAGGCGCGGTGATCGAACGCGGCGGTAATGCAAGCGGCGATTACGTTCGTTTCGCCGACGGCACACAAATCTGCTCGGGGAGTTTAAGTGCCGTTACTTGCCAGACGCCAGAAGGCTCCCTTTTTGCAAGCCAGACATCCAACTGGACATTTCCCATGGCCTTCGCGGCTGATTCTACTCCAGCGGTCAGCGGTAATGGAGGAGTATCCGGAAGATTCCTTGGATGCGATGCACCATCAACGACACAGGTAGTTATCAAGGTATTGTCCACCATCGCAGATGCCACTGAGGCAGCCCCGACAGTTCTTGCCCTAGGCCGGTGGTATTAATCTTGTCGCAAAACCGGATCACGCCCGGCGGCTGATAAATCAGCGGTCCAGACCCTGTAACGTCCTTGACCAGTTACCTCGCGGATAAGGTCTCGTTGCACAAACAAATCCAGGTTTCTTTGGATTGTAGCTCGGGACGCCTTTGTCAGCTCTGCGGCAAGTGGGGCTGACACCATCGGCCATGCCCTCAACGCGTCGACTAAAACTGGCGGGGTTCGGCCGCTCAGGTCGCGCGTCAAGTCACGCGCACGATCCTCCCAAACAGCTACGCGTTCAAGATGCAACAACGCGGCCAACACTGCTTGTCCTGCGCCTTGTATCCAGGCTGCCAGCCTCTCGTGTGGCTGACCGGATCCGCGCAGCGCAGAGGGCCCAGACAAGGCCAGCGGCATGAACGTGGCACCACCCCGCCCCATCGTCGCACTGTGACGGGCTGCGATGACAGCCGCTTCGGTATCTTGACCGACTCTTTCGGACAATGCGCGCCACGCGTGAAAGGAAATCGCAGCCTGCGTAACCGGATGCAAACTGAATGCGTCATGCATTACATCTGCGAGATCGGCAACCGCCTCGGGGGTGTCTTCGACACCTTGTGCCTGCCGGTCCAGAAAGGAAGTCAGACCGGACCTCCAGCCACCTTCGGAGGGACCTGCACCCTGAGCAAGGCGACGCACTGCCCATCCAGCGCGAAACAGGGCTTGCGAGTCGTCAGCCGTTGCTCCGATGCGTAAACCACACCATAAAGCCAATCGGTCTACACCAATACGATCACCGGTCCACCAACCAAGATCCGAAACGTCCATCAACGCTAATCGGTGCACCCAGCCTTTAGGTCCGTTCCGCAACCTTTCGTCCAATGCTCCGAACGTCACAGCCAGTTCTGCCAGTTCCGACGATAGCTCCGCCTGTGCAGTACGCCAGTCGCGTGGGTCGAACAGCATTTGGCGATCAACCCGAGGCCCAGGCGGAAGGAAGTTATCCTGTCCCTGATTTTCGGGAGGTGGAATAAACCATAGGTCATCCTCGTCGGGCTCATCTGTATCATAGATACTGCGCGGACCTTCATCCGCTTTGTCCTCATCAGTATCTGGATAGGTAGGTATTGGCTTCATACCCTCTATTCTTCGGACATTTTCGAACGTTAACAAGGGATTTTCTAGTTTGAGGCCGGCAGTCACTTAAATCACTTTTTAGCCTGCCAAACCTGATATTACCTTTAAATGAAAGCGTAATACGGGTCGCGCACGAGTTGCATGGTTGGACGAACATTCTAATTCTGCTCGATTAAATTAGAGCCGATCAGTGCGACGATCTGCAATCAGGGCCACCAGTTGTTTTTTAGTGCGTCCTATATGTTGCGCCAAAAGTCCGCATGCCGCGTCGACCTGACCCGCTTTCGCCAGCTCCAGCAGTTCGCGGTGTTCCTTTCGGGCCCGTTTGCGCTTTTTCATTACGCTCAAATGCATTCGGATATATCTGTCGGATAGCAATGACACCTTATGCAGCAGGTCATTTGTCAAGCTGCGCCCGGCTGCCGCGTAAAGCGAGGCGTGAAACCGTTGATTCAGCATTCCCCACTGGCTTACGTCGTTAACGTCATATGACAACTCCATTTGATCCAGAATGCCCTGGCATTTTTGGAATTGTGCCGCAGTCATCGCCGGAATGGCACGACGAAAGAGATCAACTTCGATAAGCGCTCGTAAATCGAAGATCTCGGAAATTTCGTCAAGCGAATGCTCCGTAACCGTGGCACCGCGATTGTTTTCCAACTGCACCAGACCTTCGGCATCCAACTGCTTCAACGCTTCCCTTACCGGCATACGCGAGACATCATATTCATCAGCTAGCGCTTCTTGCCGAATCGTTTCTCCTTCCACTAGCTCGCCTCTCAAAATCCTCTCTCGCAGATCACTCGCGATTACGTCTGGAAGGCTTTGCCGATGGATTGCGCGTTTTGCCGACATCCTACGCGCCCCATGTGTCACTTAGGCGATATCCGTCCGGCCAAGGATCGTCGGGGTCCAGCATGTGCTGGTGAATTCCCGTGATCCATCCTCGGCCCGAAATTTCCGGGGTGATCGCAACCCGCCCGCTCAGATCGATCTTGTCGATAATTCGGCACCGGAACTCACTGTCGATGACAGAACGCGCGTAATAATAATCTGTTAGTTGCATCTGCCCCTTCGCCAGAAAAACGGCCATCCGGGCCGAAGCTCCGGTGCCGCACGGTGATCTGTCTAATTTTCCGGGCTTGATTGCGACTGTATTTCGGCTGGTCAGCACGTTGCCCTCTCGCTTGAGCGGTCCGGCAATCTGGCAGAACGAAATATGGTTCCAGTCTCTGGTCGGGTGGTTGCAACCCAGTTGTTCGTTGGCCGCGTCGGTTATCCTCGCGCCTGTTCGTGCCAGTTCTTTTCCCTCGTCTGGAGTTAACTCAAAATCCAGATCCGCAGCGTCGACGATAACAAAACTGTCGCCTCCAAACGCAGTGTCTACTCGCAACGTTCCAATACCAGCCACTTCAATCCGCGCGTCCAGTTGGTCAACAAAGCTGGGAACGTTCTGAACATAGATACGCTCGGCCTTACCATTTCGGCACTCTGCCCTTACGCGCACCAATCCACCCGGAGCCTCGAGCGTCAGATGTGTCTCTGGTTCTTGCATTGGGAAAATCCCGCCGTCCAACAACACGGTCGAGACACAAATCGAGTTTGATCCGGACATAGGCGGCGTATCTTCCGGTTCCATAATAATGAATGCCGCATCGGCCTCAGGATTCTTGGGGGGGACCAGAAGGTTGACGTGGCGAAAGACGCCTCCGCGCGGTTCGTTCAGTAAGAAATTTCTCAGCGTCTGGTCATTTGCTACAAAGCCCCGCTGGTCCCAAACTGTGTTCCCAGGAGGGGGTACCACGCCGCCCACTATTACATCGCCTACCTCGCCTTCAGCATGGGCAGAAATCACATGAATGGTTTTGCTGCTTCGCACGGCGCGTCCTTCTGAAAACGGATGATCGGCATTAAATCTCTATCCCGGAACGGAAGGGATCATGCGGATCAAACATCAAATTCGCCTCAGACATGATGAATGCCTGACCTTTAATCCTGGGTATGATACCTCCGTTTGGCCCGAGCTTGTACGACAGGTGATAAGTGCTGCCGATAACGCTTTCCTGAATAATCTCTTCGCTTTCGGCTAATTCGCCTTCCGCCGCAAGACAAGCCAAACAAGCGGAACAGCCAGTACCACAGGGTGATCGGTCATAGTTGTTGTCTGGGCAAAGAACAAAATTGCGGCCACTTACCCCTTTGCGAGGGGATGGTTCTTGTAGGATTACGTGATCCACCGGTTCCGAGTTCTCACCTCTTAAGCCGCTGGCCATCGCAGCTTTGCGAATAGCGATTGTCAGCTTTGTCATCGCGGCAATATTGCTGGTTTCCACTGGTATCGGGCTGGGATCAACAATGAAAAACCAATTCCCGCCATACGCCACATCCCCAACAACGCACCCATGACCGGGCACATCCAAATTCACAGCTCGTCGCACTCTGCGGCTTTCGATGTTGGTCACGCTAACTGTGTTCTCGTTGTGCAATTCGACAGTTACCACCCCAGCAGGAGTTTCTATCCGATGTATTCCGGTATCAATCCGACCCAAATGCGCCAGCGTCACAGCCAACCCAATTGTGCCATGACCACACATGCCCAATACTGCGTCGACATCGAAATAGATGACACCAGTCACGCATGAACGGTCGACTGGTTCCACCAGCATCGCACCGACCATCGCCGGTTGGCCGCGCGGCTCCAACAAGATCGAACGATAAAGATCTTGGTAATCTTCAGCCAACCGTAGGGCTCGCTCCGCTAAGGTGCCAGAGCCCAGATCTGGTGCACCCGTGAGGACAACTCTCGTAGGTTCGCCTCCTGTGTGGCTGTCAATCACATGCATTCGGCAATGACCCCGCCCTGGTTTGACCAATCTGCAAACCATTTGCGAAACAAGTCATATTGCTGTGCACAATAGTTCCTCTGCGCATCCGTCAGAGAGTCAGAGGTGTTGAAATGGAGACGGTATTCCTGTTCGCCATTCAGAACCAGCAAGTGTTTGTAGTAAAGAACAAGGTCCGGACCCTCGTCAAAACTGGACAACACCTGAATTGCCTCGGTCAATTCTTGCGCACGCTGACGTGCCTCGGCATGACCGTTCGCCGCTTTTTCGGACAAAGCTCCCAAAAGCAGTGTTTCAACAGGCAAAGCATTACCTATACCCGTGATAGAACCAGTTGCTCCGCAATTCACATAACCATGATAGACTTCGGTATCCACACCGACCATTAGGGTAACCTGATCATCCTTGCTGGTGATGTTTTCCGCTGCATAGCGCAAGTCTTCACCGCCTCCGAACTCCTTGAACCCGATCAGATTTGAATGTTCGGCGCGTAGTTCAAAAAACAGATCTGCACGCGTAGCAAACCCATAATACGGGCTATTGTAGATAATCGCAGGTACGTCCGGCGCAGCGGACAAAACTTCCCCAAAATGGTTCTTCTGAGCCGCAGCCGAGCTGCCACGCGATAGAACCCGCGGGATCACCATCAAACCCACTGCACCGCATTTCTGCGCATGAGAGGCAAGGGCCACTGCGGATTTCGTATTGATTGCCCCAGTACCAACAACCACTGGCAGCCCTGCATCTGTCAATCGCTCGACGCCTTCCATTCGCTGTGCATCGGTCAGCAGCGGCCAGTCACCCATCGAACCGCAATAAACCACGGCGGACATACCTGCCGCAACTAACTCACTCCCTTTTCGAACAAGCGCATCGAAGTCCGGAACGCGACCTTCTGTGCAAGGGGTCATGAGAGCCGGCATAGTGCCGGTAAAAAAGTTTGAAACCATAGTTTATTCCTCGGTGAGTCAATGTCCGGCAAACCAGAATTCAGCGAATTTAGTTTCATTATCGGATATTGGATACAATATCCATAGTTTCCGCAAATCAGAAGAATGTGCCCGATTGTCATTCGGGCACACTGTCAAGTAACCAGAGCTTTCTGACTACCGCAACCGAAGACCATTCTCCGGATCAAATAGCATCGCGCGCTCGGGTTTGACCGATATACCTATCCGTTCACCCTGCGCGCTACGCTCATCTTCACGTTCTTCTACGATCAGTTTATCACCGTTCGGCGTCAATAGGTAAGAGTAAGAAACGCCGCCCAACGCTTCGGTCAGGTCCACCGTGCAACTGTCACTTGCTCGGTCGATTTGAATGTGCTCCGGGCGAATCCCAAGGGTCACGCGGCTTGCATTCGCAGGCACGCTGCTTGTGACCGGTATCGCATCCGTCAACGCGGGATGGCGGACCATGCCATCCACAACATCACACTCCAAAAAATTCATTGCAGGAGAACCGATGAAGCCTGCGACAAACTTGTTGTCTGGGTCTCTATACAGATCCATAGGCGCGCCGACCTGTTCAATTCGTCCGTCGCGCAAGACGACGATCTTGTCAGCCATCGTCATCGCCTCGACCTGATCGTGTGTCACGTAAATCATCGTTGCGCCGATTTCGTTGTGTAAACGAGCGATTTCAACTCGCATTTCCACCCGAAGCTCGGCGTCCAGGTTCGACAGGGGTTCGTCAAACAAAAATACTTCCGGACCACGGACGATTGCACGGCCAATCGCAACTCGCTGCCGCTGGCCGCCGGAAAGCGCCTTGGGCTTTCGCTTAAGATATTGGTCCAGTTTCAGGATGTTCGACGCCTCCTGAACTTTCTGATCAATTTCCGATTTAGCAACGCCGTTCATTCGCAATCCGAAGCCCATGTTCTCTGCGACGCTCATATGCGGGTAAAGCGCATAGGTCTGGAACACCATCGCCACACCGCGCTTGGCAGGGTCCATATGGGTTACATCACGGGCGCCAATGTGAATTTCACCCTCTGAGGTTTCTTCGAGTCCAGCGATCATTCGTAGTAGTGTAGATTTGCCACAACCCGAGGGACCCACAAAAACACAAAATTCACCGTCCTCGATTTGTAAGTCGATTCCATGAATGACCTGAGTCTGGCCGTAGCGTTTGATTGCGCGGTTCAGAGTTACACCTGTCATGTCGCTTGCATCCTGTCGTTGCTTACCTTTGCGCGGGTCTCGGGGAACCGCCATGCCTGAACCTCGGCCCCTATCTGCTCTGCCACTCCGCGAACTCGGGGGACCCAGGCCTCTAATTGATTGAAATCCATACGTTCGGTCGACCCTGTGACCGAAATTGCACCAAGCATCCGGCTACCGGACGTCAAAACCGGACAAGCCACACAAATGATGCCAGGCTCATGCTCTTCGTCGTCTATTGCGTAGCCGCGTTGACGGATCAGGTCGAGGTCAGCCCGCAGCGCGGCCTCGGATGTCAGGGTTTTATCAGTAAAACGATGGTAGCTTTGCTGCGAAACAGCCTCATTCAGAGAGTCTTCATCCAGAAAGGCCATCATCGCCTTACCAACACCCGTGCAATATGCTGGCCCGACTTTGCCCGCCTGCGAATACATTTCAATAGGCTGGGCGGCGTTCCGCTTGTCGACGTACAGCACCTGGCTTGAGTCGAGCTGAGCCAGATGCACTGTTTCACCGGTGTCCTTACTAAGAGCATCCAAAAAAGGTCGTGCAATTGGCGCCAGAGAACTCTGCGTCCATGCCGCATGTGCCAATCGGACCAAACGCATACCCGGAGCGTAGGTTTGTCTTTCAGGGTCGTAGGACAACATGCCCTGATTGGTCAGAACCTGCAGAAATCTGTAAAGCGTCGCCTTGGGAAAATTGCTGCGGTCCAATAGCTCCGCAAACCGAACAGGTCGCTCAAAAGCAGCCACCTGATCCAGCACGTCACATGCCTTACCTATGGTTCCGTCACCAGCCACAGCTGTCTTATCTCCTCCCATTCCCTCGGGCCAAAGGCACGAGGGTCTTGACAAGACTAACCGAGTTGATGTGTAGTTTTCAATATATAAAACCAAGTTTCACTATTTGGAACTAAATGGAAGCTAAGGGAGGAAACCATGCATTCCATGTTCAAGCGTACTGCCGCCGCATTGGCGGCCAGTGTCGCACTTGCTGCGCCTGTTGCTGCTGAGTTGACCGGTGAGTTGCGAATCTTCCTCGACACGTCAAACCCGGCGCCGCGTGCGACCATGGAGGCGATGATCGAGCGGTTTGCAGAGCAACATCCCGGTCTGGAAATCGAAACAACGGTTATCGACCGTGAGGCGTACAAAACACAGATCAGGAACTTTCTAACAGCTGACACACCGGACGTAGCCACATGGTATGCGGCAAACCGTATGAAACCATATGTCGAAGCCGGCCTGTTCGAAGATGTTTCTGACCTGTGGGCCGAGCCAGAAATCGCAGAAAACCTGGCTTCGACCAAAGGTGCGATGACCATAGACGGAAAGCAATGGGGCGTTCCCTACACTTACTATCAGTGGGGCGTTTACTATCGCAAAGACATCTTTGATGAACTTGGCCTAAGCGAACCTACCACCTGGGAAGAAGAGCTGGCCAACTGCCAGAAGATCGTGGATTCGGGTCGTGCATGCTACACAATCGGGACCAAATTCCTTTGGACTGCTGGTGGCTGGTTTGACTACCTGAACATGAGAACTAACGGCTACGATTTCCACAACCAGCTTGCGAATGGTGAGATTAGCTGGGAGGACGACCGGGTCAAGCAGACCTTCGCCAACTGGAAGCAACTGATCGACATGGGTGCGTTCATCGACAATCACCAGACCTACAGCTGGCAGGAAGCATTGCCGTTCATGGTCAACGGTGAAGCCGCAGCTTATCTGATGGGTAACTTCGCGGTCGCTCCGCTGCGTGAAGCAGGCCTGACGGATGATCAGCTGGACTTCTACCAGTTCGTTTCCATCAACCCCGATGTAGAACTTGCAGAAGATGCGCCTACGGATACATTCCACATCCCCGCGAACGCCTCGAATAAGGAAGCAGCGCGTGAATTCCTGCGTTTCGTTGTATCGGCAGATGAGCAGACCGAGATCAACAACGGCTCAAATCTCGGCCAGTTGCCGGTAAACGCCCAATCTTCGGTGGACGATGACAAGTTCCTTCAGCAAGGCTTTGCAATGTTGTCATCCAACAGCCCGGGCGGTGTCGCCCAGTTCTGGGACCGCGACGCACCAGCTGAAATGGCAAAAGTATCCATGGAAGGTTTCCAGGAATTCATGGTCAAGCCAGATAATGCGGACCGCGTGTTGGCAAAACTGGAACGTGCGCGTCAGCGTATCTACGATAACTAATCTGGTCAGGCCGGGCACAGACCGGCCTGCTCCAAGACCTGCGTAAGGCAGGTGCTTACCTGCCTTACTAATTTGACCAAACTCCGAGTTTATCATGTCCCTCGTAGACGTCCCCGAACAAGAAAGCTGGTTTCACAGAAACCAACAGCGTATTGCGCCCTGGCTGTTTCTGGCGCCGGGCCTGCTGTTCTTTATGGTTTATGTAATCATACCTGTTTTTCAGTCTTTCAACTTGTCGCTCTATGAATGGGACGGGTTGGGTGCAGCAGAATACGTGGGCTTTCGCAACTACGAGGATCTATATTGGGAATGGGTCGACCGGGATGCGTTCTACATCTCGCTTAAAAACAATTTAATTTGGTTGATATTATACCTCTTGGCGATTCCTGCTGGCTTGTTCATTGCGCTGTTCCTGAACCAGACCGTCTGGGGTATTCGCCTTTACAAATCGCTTTTTTTCTTTCCTTTTGTCATCTCTCAGGTGGTCGTAGGCCTTGTATTTACTTGGTTTTACGATCCTACTTTCGGCTTATTGAATGAATTCCTGAGTTTCTTTGGCATGGGCCCACTCAATATTCTTGGGGACGAGAGGTTCGTAACCTACGGCATCATCTTTGCCGGTCTTTGGCCGCAGACAGCATATTGCATGATCCTTTACCTCACTGGCCTGAATGCGGTCGACCCTGAGCAAATCGAAGCCGGGCGTCTGGACGGTGCCAAGGGAGGTAAGATGCTCTGGCACATCATCCTACCTCAACTGCGTCCAGCGACTTTCATTGCTTTTGTTGTGACAATCATCGGCGCCCTGCGTTCGTTTGACCTGATTTCGATCATGACTCAGGGGGGACCGTTCGGATCGTCACGGGTGTTAGCTTACTACATGTTCGAAGTGGCACTTTCCGAATACGGATTCCGGATGGGATATGGCGCTGCCATCGCAGTAATTTTGTTCCTGATAATGCTGTGCTTTATCGCCTATTTCCTGTGGTCAATGTACCGAGAAGAGAGGGGGCACTAAGATGTTTCCTAAACCCATCGAAAAACAACCCCGAGCGGCGCAGATCACCTATCAGGCAATGCTTCCGCTGGCCCTTCTATTGTGGCTTGGACCACTTTTAGCGGTTGCGCTGTTCTCGGTCAAACCAGCAGCGGATTTCACCAACGCCAATTATTGGGGTCTTCCTTCCAGTTTTGAGGGCGCGTTTAATTATGGGCAGGTTTTCTTTAACTCGGATATGCCCCGCTATCTGCTGAACTCTTTCCTGATAACGATACCTACCGTCATTGGAGCCGTCGCGCTAAGCTGCATGACCGGATTCGCTTTGGGCATCTACAAGTTCAAGTCGAACCTTTGGATCTTCTTCATGTTCGTAGCGGGCAACTTTGTACCATTTCAGATTCTGATGGTTCCAGTTCGCGATCTGACTCTGCAATTAGGACTATATAATACCAAAACAGGCTTGGTTTTGTTCCACATTGCTTTCCAGACCGGGTTCTGCACGTTGTTCATGCGCAACTTTATCCGCGCCCTGCCCTTTGAGTTGATCGAGGCTGCGCGGGTTGAGGGGATAAGCGAATGGCGCATCTTCTGGTATGTAGTGTTACCGCTTATGAAGCCAGCCATAGCCGCGCTCAGCGTGTTGATATTCACTTTCATCTGGAATGACTATTTCTGGGCAGTTGTACTGACACAGGGCGCTGAAAGCCAGCCAGTGACCGCGGGTATTACCAGTTTCAATGCTCAATTCAGGGCTGCTTATCAGCTGATGAGCGCCGGTTCCATCGTGGCGGCGCTACCTCCGGTGGCCATGTTCTTCCTGATGCAGAAACATTTTATCGCGGGTCTGACCCTTGGAGCCGTCAAGTAATGATAAGAACTTGGTCGCTTCATGACGACCGACAATCTTTGGTGCTCGCCGCACATCGCGAGCACCTACCGGAGGTCGTCTATTTCGGACCCCGTTTGCCAGAAGCGGAAAGTTCCGAAACTCTATTCAAGGCGTACGGGTTGGATGTTACTGGCGGAATGCTGGATGCAAACCCAGAATTATCAATTTGCCCCGAAGCCACGCGCAGCTTCCCCGGGCAGCCTGGGCTAATCATCCGGGATGGCGACGGTACGCCGTTGCTTCCCAAGTTCTGTTATGAATGCGAAGAGGTAACGGAACGGGACATTGTACTGACTTATCGAGATGAAACTGATCGCTTGACCTATCAGGCGCGCTTTTCGATCGACCCCAAAACGCATATCATTGAAGCGCAGGCAATACTTGAAGCAGATCGCCCCGTTCTTCTCCACTGGCTTAGCGCACCGGTATTTCCGGCTCCACAACTGTCCGATGAAATGCTCGATTTTGCCGGAAGATGGTGCGGCGAATTCCAAATGAATAGCACCGCATGGTCGCCCGGTATCAGATATCGTGAGAACCGTACTGGACGAACAGGGCACGAACATTTCCCCGGTTTGATAATTCCTGTGCGGGGCGCAACCAATGCGCAAGGTCAAGCGTATGGTTTTCATTTTGGTTGGTCCGGCGGTCACCGAATGGTTGCTGAGGAACTGCCAGACGGTCGACGCCAGATTCAGTTCGGGCAAGCTGCCCGGATGGAACGCGAGGCAATGACGAGGTTTGAAACCGCACCGCTTTATGCGGTGTTCTCGAATGACGGGATCAATGGCTGTGCCGTGGCATTTCAACGCCACGTCCGGGACCGAGTTGTATGCTTTCCAAAACCAGAAAACCCGCGTCCAGTTCATTACAATTGCTGGGAGGCCGTTTACTTCAATCATAACCTGCCAGAGCTGAAGGATATTGCTGAACGCGCCGCGGATCTTGGGGCCGAACGGTTTGTGTTGGACGATGGCTGGTTTGGTCAGCGCGATGATGACACCTCTTCCCTGAGCGACTGGGAAGTCGACCCTCGTAAGTATCCAGAGGGTTTGGATCCGCTGATCACACATGTCCATGAACTGGGCATGACGTTTGGTATTTGGTTTGAACCCGAAATGATCAACCCTGACAGTTCGATCCACCGGGCCCATCCGGAATGGGCGTTGGGAGGCGAAGATCAGATCCTGGGACGTCAGCAAAAGGCATTGAATATGGCCTTGCCCGAAGTTCGTCAGTTTCTTTACGAACGGATGGCGGCGATTCTCTCTGCGCACGACATTGACTACATCAAATGGGATCACAACCGCGTTTTGCCGATGCCCGACGCCGCACAAACGCGCGGGTCATACGCTTTGATCGACCGATTGCGGACAGATTTCCCGAATGTTGAGATAGAAAGTTGCGCTTCGGGCGGCGGGCGTATTGATTTTGGGATACTCAAGCGCACTCAGCGTGTGTGGTTGAGCGATAGTAACGACGCATTGGAACGCCTGCGTATACAGCACAATGCGGCAATCTTTTTGCCGATGGCGGTTACCGGCAGCCATGTTGGGCCGCGCGTTTGCCACACTTCGGGAAGGGTTCTTGACATCCGTTTTCGTGCCTGGATTGCTGCACAGCGGCACATGGGCTTTGAGATGGATCCGCGCGAACTGACCAATGAAGAAGCTCAGGTCCTGCGTGAAGTAACTATGTGGTGGAAGGCCAACCGCGACTGGCTATATCACGCCGATATTTTGCGGTTGGACAGTCCTGATCCGGCTGTCATTGCTGAACAACAACAGGCGAACAATGGCTCTCGTTTTGTGGTTTTTGCCGGAAAGGCAGATACTTCGGCCCAGATCGCACCGCGACCGTTACGCCTGACCCGATTGGAACCCGACGCACTTTATCAAGTTGGGTTGCGACGCACTGCCGAGGCACCTCCGACGTTGTCGCGCGGCAACCCGGTACTAAAGCAACAACCGGTCACGTTGAGCGGACAATATCTAATGAACTATGGGCTAACGTTGCCGTGGAGTTTTCCACAAAGCATCTGGGTCATCGAAGGTAAAAAGCTATGAGAATGAAAACAGCCAGAACGCGAGCCTCTATCTTTCGGTCACCACATACGCCCGCCATCAAAAGGAGAGAGCTATAAATGGAACAACCTGCGACTTTCCACGACCTCGAGGGCGCATCTGTCTACATCACCGGCGGCGGATCCGGTGTCGGAGCAGCCCTGACTGATGGGTTCCTAGCGCAAGGCGCCAACGTTGCGTTTATTGGACGTTCCGATGCCAGTGCGTTCGTTGAAGAAATGCGCGATAAGCATGGCCGGACACCTTTGTTTCTACAGGGAGACATGACCGATACAGAGCTGCTGCGTGCTACAATGGTTAAGGCTGCCGAGGCGCATGGCCCAATCAATGTGCTGATCAACAATGCTGCCAACGACCAACGTCACACGCTCGGGGAAACTACACCTGAGTTCTGGGACTGGATGATCGAAGTCAATCTCAAGGCCTATTTTTTTGCCTGTCAGGAAGCCGCACGCCAGATGCGGGACAAAGGTGGAGCAATCGTCAATTTCAGTTCAATAAGCTATATGATGGGAAATGCGGGTTATCCAATTTACGCGACGTCGAATGCTGGCATAACTGGTTTAACGCGATCCCTTGCCAGGGAACTTGGGCCGCAACGCATCCGTGTTAATGCACTGGCTCCTGGCTGGGTATTGACGCAAAAACAGATGGACAAATGGGCCACGCCCGAAGGTTTGGCAGCCCATTTGGAACGGCAGTGTTTGAAAGAATACCTGACGCCTGAAGACATGATTGCACCAACGCTGTTTCTTGCTTCAAACGCAAGCCGAGCCATGACCGGACAGTGCATGGCGGTCGACGGCGGCGTTGTAGTATCAGGATAAGTCGATGAAAACAGAATGGATTGCCGTCGATTGGGGAACTTCCCACTTGCGCGCCTGGGCGATGCAGGGCGAGACCGTTTTGGATCATGTGCAATCTGAATGCGGTATGGCGCGGGTCGAAAAGGGGCGTTTCGAGGCCGCATTGTTAAGCATCACCGACAGCTGGTTGGGCTCAACGCCCACCGATGTTGTTGCCTGTGGAATGGTAGGTGCGCGACAAGGGTGGGTCGAGGCCCCTTATTCTGCAGTTCCCTCTGCTCCGATACCAAATATGCCAATTCGGGTGCCTGACACCGATCCACGGGTCAGAGCATTTGTTGTTCCGGGGCTGAAACAGAACTCCCCTCCGGATGTTATGCGTGGTGAGGAAACCCAGATTGCCGGTTTCCTGGGAAAGCATCCCAACTGGGACGGAGTGGTTTGCCTGCCAGGCACCCATACGAAATGGGCACAAGTCAGTGCGGGTGAAGTCATCAGTTTCCGCACATTTATGACAGGAGAAATTTTCGACCTGTTATGCAGCCAATCAGTCTTGAAACACTCGACCAGCGACGGATGGGATGATCCCGCTTTCTCAGATGCTGTAGAAGATGGGTTGTCAAAGCCAGAACAGCTAGCCGCGCGTCTGTTCAGTTTGCGGGCAGCTGATTTGTTGCATGGGCAGGATACGGGAACCGCCAGGGCAAGATTATCAGGACAACTGATCGGAGCCGAGCTTGCCGCAACCCGCCCCTATTGGCTGGGCCAACAATTGGCAATCATTGGGTCGGATGCATTGATTGATATTTATGCCAAAGCACTGCAACAGCAAGGTGCCTCAGTTGAAACCGCCAACGCCACAATGGTCACGCTTGCCGGTTTAAGCTTGGCCCGCAATTTAACGAGGCAAACCGTATGAGCCGACCAATAATTGCAATTCTGCGTGGCCTCACTCCGTCAGAGTCCGAAGCCGCGGGCCGCGCCCTGATCGAGGCTGGCATCGACCGGATCGAAGTTCCATTGAACTCGCCTGACCCGTTGAGCAGCATTGGTATTTTGTCCCGCAATTTTGGGGACCAAGCCTTGATTGGAGCCGGGACCGTTTTGACCAGCGATCAGGTCGATGCCGTGGCCAAAGCAGGTGGCAAACTGATAGTTTCGCCCAACTGTGATACCGACGTTATCGGGCGCGCCGTCGAGTTAAACCTCCAAAGCTGGCCGGGAATTTTTACACCGACCGAGGCTTTTGCCGCGCTACAAGCGGGGGCAACCGGCTTAAAGCTGTTCCCGGGTACAATGGCCGGACCTGGGGGGTTAGCCGCCATCCGCGCCGTGTTACCTGCCGACACTCAAGTTTTTGCCGTTGGCGGCGCAGGCCCAGAAAATTTTGGTGAATGGATAAAGGCTAGCGCTGACGGATTCGGCATTGGCTCGGCCCTATACAAGCCAGGTATGTCGCCCAAAGAGATCGGCGAACGTGCCCGACAGATCGTTTCAGCATATGACGAGGCAATTTAGTGAGCCGCGTCTACGACGATCGACCCTGCGAGCTGGGTGAAGGACCTCTTTGGCATCCAGAACGGCAACAGCTATTCTGGTTCGATATCGCGACCAAACGGATGTTAAGCCGAGAAGGAGCGAACCCAAAATGCTGGAAATTTGACGAGTACGTTTCTGCCGCAGGCTGGGTGGATCGGAATACACTGCTGATAGCATCGGAAACCGGCCTTTGGCGATTTGGTTTAGAAAATGGTCAAAAAAGTCAAATCGTTGAAATTGAGACAGACAATCCGACAACCCGCTCCAATGATGGGCGAGCAGATCCATGGGGCGGGTTCTGGATTGGAACTATGGGCAAACAAGCTGAGCCGAGCGCAGGAGCGATATATCGATTTTGGCGCGGCGAACTGCGTCAATTAGTTTCGGACGTGACAATTTCCAATGCGATCTGTTTTGCGCCAGACCGTTCGTGCGCTTATTTCTGCGATACGTTCACCAAACAGGTTATGAGGTGGACGCTTGACCCAGAAACAGGATGGCCCGTGGGCGACAGCCACCTTTTTCTGGACCTTCGGGATGACGGTCTGAACCCTGACGGTGCCGTCGTTGACGCGAACGGAAACATCTGGATCGCTCAGTGGGGTGCGGGTCGCGTCGCCGCATATGATGCTAATGGACTCTTTATTCGGGCGGTATCAGTTGATGCGCAGCATCCCTCGTGCCCCGGATTTGGCGGTCCTGACCTGACGACACTGTTCTGCACGACAGCCCGTGAAGGGCTGAGTACGGATGCCATCAAAATACAACCTTCCAACGGGATGACCTTCTTGAAACAAGACGTCGCCCGGGGTCAAGCGGAACACAGAGTTATCATATGAAACCGGAACTTGGCGTTTGCTACTATCCCGAACATTGGCCCGAAGAGATGTGGGTCAAAGATGCAGTAAAGATGGTGCAGACTGGCCTGACCTGGGTTCGCATCGGCGAATTTAGTTGGAGCCGGATGGAACCTGCACCGGGCGACCTGCAATTCGGATGGCTGGATCGAGCGGTCGAGACATTGGGAAAGGCCGGTCTCAAGGTTGTCATGGGTACACCGACAGCGACACCGCCGCGCTGGATGCTGGATAAACACCCCGACATGCTAGCCGTCGATGCGCAGGGAAACCCCCGCAAATTTGGATCGCGCCGCCATTACTGTTTCAGCCACCAAGGTTTTATCGAAGAGTGTGCGCGGATAGCTGGAATAATGGGCGAGCGATATGGCCAAAACCCTTATGTGGCTGCGTGGCAGATCGACAATGAATACGGCTGTCACGACACAACAATCAGCTATAGCGCCGCCGCGTTAAACGCCTTCCGCATCTGGTTGGCAGATCAATATGGAACAGTAGAAAAACTGAATTCTGCCTGGGGGAACGTATTTTGGTCAATGGAATACAGCAGTTTTGAGCAGATCGAACTGCCCAACTTGACAGTGACCGAACCTAACCCGGCCCATGCGTTGGCTTTCAAGCGTTTCAGTTCGGATCAGGTGGCGGCGTTTAACAAAGCGCAGTGTGATGTTCTGAGGAAATTCACAAAAACACCGCTGCTCCACAACTACATGGGGCGCGTTTTGGATTTCGATCATTACAAAGTCGGCGAAGACTTGGACATTGCCACTTGGGATAGTTATCCCATTGGATTTCTTTCAGACCGCTTGGAAGCCGACAGCGAGCATAAAACAGTGTACCTGCAACAAGGCGACCCAGATATGCAGGCCTTCCATCACGACCTTTATCGCTCTGTGGGGCGCGGGCGCTGGTGGGTCATGGAACAACAGCCCGGACCTGTAAACTGGGCACCATATAATCCGGCGCCATTGCCCGGTATGGTTAGACTTTGGTCTTTGGAGGCGGTCGCGCATGGAGCGGAAGTCGTAAGCTATTTCCGCTGGCGCCAAGCGCCCATGGCACAGGAGCAGATGCATGCAGGGCTACTGACTCCTTATAACCGTGCAGCCCCGGCTCTGAGTGAGGTGCGCCAAACTGCAGACGAACTGGCCGAGCTGGGTGACGTTGAACAGAAACAGGCACAGGTTGCAATCGTGCTAGACTATGCATCGAATTGGGCTTGGGAGACACAACCACAGGGCGGTGGGTTCGATTATTTCCAGCTTGTCTTCTCCGCTTATCGTTCTTTACGAAAGGCGGGTTTATCGGTGGATTTTATACCACCGGATATTACCCCCCATGGCGCATATAATTTGATCCTAGCGCCCGGGTTGGCCAAACTGAATGACGAATTAGTCAAGCGTTTAACCAGTGTGTGCAATCTTGGCATTTTGGGACCCCGCACAGGAGCCATTACCAAGGATTTCCAGATTCCTGATCGCGGTCGGCCAGGTGTCGATTGTTTGGACTGCCAAGTGGAATTGGTCGAGACCCTGCCCCCCAACATTTCCCGTGCCGTTCAGGGCGGTGGAGCAATGCAACATTGGGTGGAACGTCTGTCCGGATCGGCCCGGGATTTACTTTGCTTTGAGGACGGCACTTCCGCTTTGAAAGAGGGCGGTGGCCTTTGGTATTTGGCCGGCAATCCGGATGACGCGTTGTGGGACCGCGTCATCAATCTGGCCGCCCAAAATTCAGGCCTGACCCTGCACCAAATGCCGGAAGGGTTAAGGCGACGGGAAACGTCAGACACAGTTTTCTTGACGAATTACAACGCGCACCCCGTCGAATGGCATGGACAAATCATTAACGGTTGCGATGTCGCGATCATTAAGCCAGAATCTCATGATCCTGCCTGAAAAGCGACGCGAACATCAAAAAATTTGATAACGCTAACATAAGCTGTTAGGGGCGGGTTTGCTGGTCTCGTTCACGAACAGGTTTCATGCATGAACTACACTCGTTCCGATTTCCCGGAGTCTTTCCTATTTGGTCTCTCGGCAAGCGAGCCTGGCGCTGAAACGCAGACCAAAGGATTTGACAGCTTCCGGTTCCCGATCCACTGGCACGAGGTGCTGCCCAGGGGACGTGGGCAACCTGATGGTGTCGGCGTCGCCCGTGTTGAAAGACTGGTCGAAACGGTTCTAGAGCGAGGGATGCGACCTTGCGCGGTTCTCGACGCCACTCTGGTCCCATCGGAATTGGCTGATCTGGGCGGTTGGCGCAATCGCGATACAGCGGATTGGTACGCCGATTTCAGCGAACTCGTGACGACAAAAATTGGGGACCGCCTGTTCAGCACGGTTTCGAAAGTATCCTCGGAAATAGCGACAGACCAAGATAGCAGGTCGTTGGCCCGAACCTTGCATCATCGCTTGTTGGCCAATGGCCGCGCCAATCGAGCTATGCGAAGCCTGGGCATGAGCAATTTGGGCGTCGAAATTGACTTACAAGACCCTGGGCATGCCACGCTTCTCTCAGCCATTTTTAGTGGTAGCTACCCACAAGACTTCCGCGCCTCTCTTAGTGCACATCTTCCAACGGGGTGGGAGCAGGATTTTTCCACCATCGCAACCCCCGTTGATTGGCTTGGAACCACGGTGCGTGAACCCCGTGATCTGAAATCGCTTACCCCCTTGATTGCAGCGGAAACCCCCGACACAGCAATTTATGTTTCGGTTCTAGCGGAAAGTGAATCAGATCTTGTGAATCACGTTGACGCTATTCTCAGTTCAAGCGCCTCTATGCCCATATCAGGGCTTTTCGTCCAAGCGGAAAATCAAGAAGTCCTTGAAGCGTTGCAAGCTGCATTAACATCAACAGAGCTTCCTGCGCCATGGGTAAAACCCACGGGCACTGTTCACGACCATTGGAACCTCATCGCGGACGTCGGCGGCACCAATACCCGCCTGGGCATTTCCATCAACGGAACCTTGACCGAGTTGCACAAATATCCGACCGGCACATTAGAGGACTTGCGCGAGGCACTAGTTGGTGTGCGAGAAAAGGTGGGGACAGCCCCCCAAGCAGTAGTGGCAGCAGGCGCCGGGCCGGTTCATAATGGAACCATTCATTTGACCAACGCAAACCTGATGTTGTCCGAGGTCGAGCTTGCCCGTGCCACTGACGCGGAAAGAACCTTTGTAATTAATGACTTCACCGCAGCCGCGTGGTCAGTCGCGGATATCAGCGACGCAGACGTCGCGGTTTTACAAGGCGCAAATACTCCTCCTGCCGGGACCCGCTTGGTTGTGGGTCCCGGCACCGGTTTGGGTGTAGGAGCTTTGCTGTATTCCGAGGGACGTTATCATACCGTGTCCGGGGAAGGCGGCCATATGGGATTGTCACCGCGCCATCGAGGCGAAGTTGACGTTTTCGATGCGGCCAGACATATCGCTCCGGATTGTTTTTTTGACAACAGCCTCGCGCTGGAGGCCGAAATGTTCCTGAGTGGAACCGGTCTGCCTATTCTGTATCAGGCGGTGGGCGTGGTCGAAGGTCAGGTCAACAGTCAGGTTAAAAGTGCCAAGGATATTCTGCAAACCGCACAGGACGGAACCGACGCTTGCGCGGTTAAGGCTGCGCGCATTTTCACGGAACATCTTGGGGCGATAATGGGTGATCTCGCGGTGGCTCTGATCCCGGTCGGGGGCGTTTTTCTGGTTGGCGGTGTCGCTGAAAAAAACCGCTGGCTGTTTGGTCAGGATTTTCTGGATGCGTTCAATGCAGGCGGGCGATTCAAAAAAATTCGACGTAGCATGAACCTTTACATTTCCGAGCAAAAAGAGTTTGGCATTGTTGGCGCTAACAACTTCTGCAAAAATGCGCTGGTGCAAAACTAGGGCCTCGTTCGGCCGATTTTGAGAAAGGGATTCCGAAATGATCTTGTGCTGCGGAGAAGCCCTGATCGACATGATCGCCGAACCCACGTTGTCGGGACAGCGGGGCTTTGTCCCCCATTCTGGAGGGGCGGTTTACAACACAGCAATTGCGTTGGGAAGGTTAGGAGCCAGAGTGGGCATGCTCACCGGTCTGTCGTCAGATATGTTCGGGCAACAGCTAACGGCTGGCCTACAAATCAGCCATGTCGACACCACTCATGTTATTAAATCGAACAGACCCACGACTTTGGCCTTTGTTCAGCTTAAGGACGGGCACGCCACATACAACTTTGTTGACGAAAATACAGCAGGAAGGATGCTGACCGCTGCCGAAATGCCTGTTCAGCTACAAGGTGTTTCTGCACTGTATTTTGGGGGGATAAGCCTTGCTTGCGAGCCGTGCGCTGACGCTTATGCGCAGCTTTTGTTTCGGCATGGCGCTGATCGGGCGGTCATGCTGGACCCAAACATTAGGTCAGACTTTATCAAGGACCAAACCAAATATCGGACCCGGCTTAACAAAATGATCGCGCAAGCTGATATCGTCAAAGTTTCAGACGAAGACCTGGACTGGATTATCCCTGGCCCCGAAACCCTTTCTGAAAAGATCCCATTGTTAACGCAGGCTGGCCCAAAATTGGTTATATTGACCCACGGTAGTGCTGGTGCGACAGGATATACGGCGGATGGAAGCAAGGTGACAGTCCCAGTCCAGAAAGTGCAAGTTGTAGACACTGTCGGGGCCGGAGATACGTTTAACGCTGGAGTGCTGGCTGAACTGGATCAAGCTGGGTGCCTGACAAAACCCGGTTTGCGTTCTTTATCCAACGACGGCCTTAGGAACGCTCTGGAAAAAGGGGCAAAAGTTGCCGCGATCACTGTCTCGCGTGCCGGGGCGAACCCGCCGTGGGCCCATGAGCTTTGACAAAAAGAGACCGCTATGAAACGATCCGAGATCAACCGTATTAAGGCCGAGGCCCAAGCCTTCATCAACTCATTCGGTGCTGTTTTGCCACCATTTGCAGACTGGACCCCGGAACAGATGCGCAGCGAAAAAGCGGAAGGTATTCGCGCGCGAGGATTGGGTTGGGATATTACGGACTATGGACAGGGTCGTTTTGATGAACTGGGCCTGTTTCTGTTCACATTGCGAAACGGCGACGTCAATGATCTGAACCAAGGTCGCGGCATGCTATACGCTGAGAAACTGTTGATATCACGCGACAAACAACTGTCTCCTATGCATCGACATATCGTCAAAGCCGAGGACATCATCAACCGTGGCGGCGGTGATTTGGTGATGGAAATCTACGCCTCGAACCCCGAAGGAGGTATCGACAGAGAAAACGCTATCGTAGTGCCAAGTGATGGGTGCCCAGTCACCATTCAGCCTGGAGAATTGATGCGGTTAAAACCAGGACAAAGCGTTACACTCATGCCCGGCATCTGGCACGCCTTTTGGGCGGAACAAGGCGATTGTCTGATAGGAGAAGTTTCGACGGTCAACGATGATCGTACAGACAACGTTTTCGAAGATCCTATCCCCCGTTTCGCGACAATTGAGGAAGACACAGCTCCTGATTTCTTGCTGGTTTCTGATTATTCGTGACTCACGAACTTTGGTTCATCCCTGCTCGGGCAGTCTGGCTAGTGCCCTAAATACGGTGAGAGTTGTACGCATTTAGCCTATTGATCTAACATTTAGCATCGACGTTGGAACGAAAACTGATTGTGCGCTGACATTGGGAACAAACACGCCTGCAACTCATACTGATCGCCCCCTCGCTGCGGCGGCATACATGATTTGTGCCATGGCCATCATTGGCGTGATCGACAATTTTATTGCTCCTTTGTCGCAACATATCGGTCTTTGGCAGTTTCACCTTATTCGTACCCTGTTTGCGCTTCCTCTTGTTGCAATGTTCTCGCTTTTGGGGTTAGGCACGTTGTTTCCCAACCGATTTTGGGCGGTGGCATTGCGTAGCCTGCTTGTTGCGATATCGATGCTGTTCTATTTTTCGGCGCTGGCAATGATGCCGATTGCACAGGCCTTGGCAGGGTTGTTTACTTCTCCGATCTTCATTCTTTTGATCACGTCCGGAATTATGAAACGCCGAATAGGTCCTTGGCGCGTTCTAGCCGTAGGTTTCGGGTTCATCGGGATTATCCTTGTGCTTCAACCCAATCCCGCAGATTTCGATTGGAGCATTTTCGTTCCAATTTGCGCGGGCTTTTTCTATGCACTTGGAGCTATTTCAACCCGTAGTCTTTGCAGCGGTGAAAGCACCGTCGCGTTGTTGGCAGGAATGTTGATTACTCTGGGTATTTTGGGGGCGATTGGCAGCATCACATTGGTGATTTTTCCAGTGTGGCAACCGGGTGACGAGGTGCAGTTTTTTTCCCGCCCCTGGGAATGGTCCATGCAGAAGGCCCTCCCACTACTCTTGTTACAAGCCGTTGGATCCATTTGTGGGGTTTTTATGATCATCAAGTCCTATCAACTTGGCGAACCGTCTTATGTTTCGGTTTTCGAGTATTCGGTGATGATTTTTGGTCCAGTCTTTGCATGGTTTTCATTTGGACAACCTGTCCAAGGCTGGCAAATTCTGGGTATCGCGTTTATCGCACTTGCTGGCATCATAATCGCTGTTCGGTCACGCTGATCAACCCGATCAACGCTTGCTGGAAAACTACGTAGCGCGGATAGAGTTAGGCCACGAGATTCTGGGTCTGAAACATGCAACAAAGCTGGTTGAAAGCTACGTCAAACGACAAACAACAAGTATATTGAGTACACATACCATTCGATTCTATTTCACGGCAGCATGCCCGAGTTAGCAAGGCGATATTTCCAGTCTCTTACTTTGTGGCATCACTTCACAGACGCGCCCAAGACTGTTTTTCCTTCCCAGAACACAGTTAACTTTTGCTCAATGAGTTCGGCGGCGAATACGAAATACTTCGACTTCCTCAGCGAGACCTTTAAGCGATTGGAGCCCCAGTGTTTCCACCCGCACAGGCGCGTAACCTTGAACATTTGTCGTGATCAATATCTGCTCGTCCAAGGTCTTGCACAAACTCTGAACTCTGCTGGCCACGTTTACGGCCGACCCGACAACCGTAAAGTCAAGTCGATCCGGGCTGCCGATGTTGCCGAAAGTAACTTCTCCGAAGTCTATTCCGATCACAAACTCGATCTGTTCCCGCTTTTCCTCAGATGCGTTACTGTTGTAAATATCGAGGTTCGCTATGGCTTGGGTCGCGGCTTCGACCGCGGAATTGCAGGCATTTTCAGCGCCTGGTGTCGCCTCGAAAATCGCCAGAACACCGTCACCCATGAATTTTAGCACGTCTCCGCCATTAGCTCGAATTGGGTTCACCACCATATCAAAATAGTCGCCCATAATATCGAGTAGCTTAGCCGCTGGCCAGACTTCCGACTTTGCAGTGAACCCTCTTAGGTCTGCAAAAAGGATCGCAGCAGAAACGGTAATATGCTCACCACGTTTTATGTTTCCGTTGTCAATTTCCCGCGCCGGCGCATCACCCATATACGTACGCAAAAGGCTTCTTTGGGATTCCCTCATTGCGATTGGTTCCAACGCCGAAGACAATGCGTGCCGTGTGGCTTCGAGTGTGCGAATATTGTTTTGTGAAAAACCATCCGCATGTTCGGTGCAAAAGCTTGATCCCTGAACCGATCCGTCACCATATTCGAGAGGCATCGCCAGAAAATCAGTCGCGCCACCCTCTTTCAATTCCCGATAGACTTCGTGCATTTTCGACAGATCGACATCCACAAGCCTTTTGCGCAGACACGATCTGGTTTTGACCACATACTCAAATGGACTGCCGTGCCAAGCTCCTGAGTGGCGGATAGTGATCGGAACAGTATATTTCTGGGTCCCTTTTGGCGTCCATATGATCCCCCAAGCGCTTATGAGAGGATTGGAGTAGTTCTGCCCAATCCGCACACGCGAAAGCGGGACGCCCAGTTCCCTCAAGGCCGAGCAATAGTGTGAAACGACAAGTGTTTCATCGCCCAGAATCCGACCTACGGAATTCAACCAATTGATCAGTTCTTCTACCGTTTGCATCTAAGATTGATCCAAATTCCGATTGTTCGTCCAACTTAGTTCAAAGGGCCATGAACCACCCCATTGAACCCGACCGACAGAAACGATTTCGACCTAACTCTTCACCATTTTACCAAAAACTGCAGGTCAGTGAGCAAGAAGCCGTATCCGGACTGACTTTATATCTAGCGCCGCCTCAAGCCATGAACCAATTCAGCCATGACATTTACTTAATTGATCGAAGTTCAACCTTAGGCTTCGACTAACCCGCTTTGGGCCGATTACGGTTCTTGACGTATTCCTTGTGATAAGGAATGGCGCTCAAACTCGTATCGTGTGCAGCTACCAAATTCTTGACAAGTGCATTGGTCAATCGAACCCGCGGCGAGACCGCCGACACCAAATGAAACAACCTCCTGTCATTGAATGGGTTCACTATGAAGTCACCAATATAGGCCAAAGGCGCTGCCCCGACCGGGAGCCACAGTTCCAAGTGTGCAATATCATAAAGCCGTGGCAGCGCCTTTTCAGGAAGTTTGTCCATCCAATTCTGGTAGCGATCGAGTTGCCGCTCGTATTCAACTGTTTCGTCCTTGGTGCGGTCAGCACGTTGCCATTGACCAAGCAGTGCCCCGACACCTGTCATGGCGTTTGTTGGTTTTCCTATAACATGGCGCCACTTGTTGGCTCGGGTCATTTCTATTCCTGTTCCGCGCAAGACGACTTGAACACGTGGCGACGCCGCGACAAAGCGTACCCAGTCTGCTCGTAGCGCAGAACACCACCCTGTGCGCAACCGAGTCCTTTCAAGTTCAACCATGATTTCCTTCTTGGTCATAACTTTCTGTACGCGGGATGCTCGTCGTGAAAGCACAAGGAATGGCACACTTAAATGCTCGGCAAGAATTTGACCCACCTCTGCATCAATCTTGGTCGCCCAGTTCAAGTGATAACAATAAAAGCTTTTGATCTTGTTCAGGACCGGTATCGCGCTGCCAAGAATTATTCGCGAATCCCGTCCAGCCGTTATCGGCAAAGCACACTCATAAGCTGAAATGAGCGCTGCGACGTTTCGGGACATTCGAGAAGATATTTGGGCAAACAGAATGTCCTGGTCGGTCTCGAGTTCGGCAAAAGGGGTGTCGTCGCGGGGCCAGAACCTATGTTGCGAAAAGTTCGAAAGATCGAGGTAGTGATTGGGCATTAACCGGGTTACACGCTGGTCGCTTGTATCCCCGAAAAGCAGAAACTGCTTTCGCGTTGCGACCTTTTCGATATCCACATTTTCGGCAGGATCAAGTTCATCATCCACTGCAAGAGCCACGCTTGAGGCAAGGGCGTTGTTTTCTTTGTTAAATACAACCGAAAGATTTCCAGACGGATCGCCATATAAGCGCATGCCGCCGGAATGTTTGACCACGACAAAAAACCTGCCTGCCAGATCTTCAACCCATCGTTCTCTTTCAGATTCCGAATCCCGATTGAGAATGACTTCTTTCCCAAGGCACTGTCCCTCTGGCGAGATCGCGATCCCAAGCATTAAACCAATCGGTTCGCCGGACGAGCTAATAATGCGACTGATTGGCAACGCCGGACAATGCTCGATCACCCAACCGTTCAACTGCGAGCTGCTCCACGCAGAACTGAGCGACGTTTTCGATTGTGACATTCTAAATTGGAACTTGAAGACTTGGCCAAAGTCCCAACTTTCAGCCTCGCAACGACGTTCGGCCAGAGTATCTTTGGTTATCACCGCCATATTTTTAATGTTTGCATAAAAAATTCACGCCTGCATATACGAAACGTTCAAGTGAATTTCAGATCAGAAAGTCTAAGGCGAAACCTTAGGGACATCGAGCACTTTGTAAAACGAAATTAACCGGCACCAGCCCTGCTGCATTTTGTTTCTGGGCTGATCTAATATGACATTTCAAGGATCGTCCGGTAAAACTTGCTCCGCTATTTTGGCCACTTCTTCAATATGTTCCCAACTGGCCCGAGCAGCAGCATCCGGATTACCGTCTGCAATTGCGTTCAGGATTTTCTCCATTTCGGGGATGGATTTCGCGAACCGGTTCGGAGAAGAAATCGTCATCGCGCGCAGCTGTGTGATACGTGCATTGACCGATTGCACCATCTCCCAAGCAAATTCCTTTCCTGCACTAATGAATATGGTCCGATAAAACTCGGTAGTGACAGCAAGAACTTCCTGCGGCACGTTGTTATTCGATGCCTCTTTTAACTGCTTCAGAAGTTCTTGCAG
>NZ_JBXWSJ010000011.1:0-97328 GCF_059613365.1 Ruegeria sp. BHSA163 | reverse complement strand
GCTTCGCTTGTTGTATTGTTGTATCCGTGAACAAAGAACATAATTGTTCTGTCTACAGGTGCGCGTTTCGAAAGCTCTCGATTTATATCCTTCACAAATGCTGAATCGGTTTCGTAAACAACCGGGTCGATTACTGCGAATTCTTTTCTAGGATCGGGAGGCAGCCGTTTCGGTGCCTCCAACTGCCCAGGAACATGAATTGGTGGAATAGATACGACTACAGAAGCCAATCCCACCTCTGGCGCGCGTTCATCGTTGTAAAAAACGTCTACAACATCCGATGCTTCTCTGGTCGTCATAATGAAGATTTTCTGACGACTCGCGTCGGCAATAGTTGCGGTCGGAAGTTTGGGATTATCCACACCGATTAAGTCAGGTGTGCGACCGCAGGACGCAACTAGAACAAATATCATCAGCGCAGTAAGTATCGGGTAAGTGCGGACACCAAAATTGATCTGAAAAAGTTTTGTTGGTTTTCTACGGGCCATAAATTACCGTGTTTTTGGCTTTTGATTTTCAACATCTCACACGTTTTTACAGAAAACGTTTTTTTGCCTACTTCAATACGCCGAATCCGGTATGCGCAGCGAGATACAATTTAATTAACCTGAAATCATAAAGTGTCGTCAACAAAAGCGTACTCTCGTACACGCGTATTAAACTCACCAAAGGTTTCGCCTTCCTCGACTCCAACCTGCTCGCTTTTGCGAGGACTTTCTATAATCCAGGCGAAATCGGGCGTTTTTTTTGGGGCCATGGGTTGTTGCGCTGCTTTGACCGCCATTCTGAGTGCTCAATTCCAGATTTTAACCTGCCCATAGCGGCTCCCCGAGCGTCGCCATGCTAAGCTATGTCATTTTAGATCGATCCGCCCTCCACCATGTAGTTGTTCGCCGAACACATCGCAGCATCGTCTGACGCGAGGAAAACTACCATACGGGCCACATAAACAGGATCGATCAAGTCAGGCAGGCATTGTCGCTCGCGCTGTTTTTCCAAAGCTTCTGGTGTTGCCCAGAGTGCCTTTTGCCTCTCTGTCATGATCCAACCGGGCACAACGGTGTTTACGCGGATGCGGTGCGGGCCGAGGTCCCGCGCCATTGTCCGCGTCAGCCCATGCACGGCAGCTTTGGCTGTTGCGTAGGCCGGAAACCCTCCGCCAGCTTCCCACCAAGAGTTTGATCCCATGTTGATAATTGCGCCTCCCCCGGCGGAAATCATGTCTGGGGCTACCGCCTGAATTGCAAAAAACATGTGCCGCAAGTTGGTATTCATACGCTCATCCCAATAATCGGGTATTACATCGGACCAGTCATGCCGATCGTCCCGCGCGGCATTGTTAACAAGCACATCGGCAGGCCCAATTCTTGATCTGAGTTCGCCAAGACCAGCGCGCAGTGCATCGATATCGCGCAGATCACACGTCTGGTACGCCAGTTCTCCAGCTATTGTTTTGACGATATTTTCGCTGGAATCCTTATCCATGTCGAGAAAGCCGACGCGACATCCCTGTACGGCGAATGCTGAAACGATTTCTGCTCCGATACCTGAAGCGCCGCCTGTAACAAAAACGGTTTTTCCTTTTAGGCTTGGATAGGACGCAAAGTTGGAATTCATACTTCTCATCTTTTTACCCGTGCGTCTGGAATGGGTCATCAAATTGACGTGCTCATGCACATCCGAGTGGCATTCGAATAGCCAGTAGATGTCTTCTACAGTTCTGAGGTCGATAACAGCAACAGCACTTTCTAAGTGTGCAGGATAAAGAACCGTCGCTTGCTTCTTTCGACAGCTTTGGTTGAAGTTGAAACATCCGACACCAGATCAAAAAACGACCGTTGTCAGGAAAAGGCTCGATTGCATCGCGAGCGGTTATAAGAATTTGACCAAGCGGGCAGCCAAAAAATCGCTGGATCTACATTGGGTGGCTTTGTCCGCATAACAGCCTCTCACGCCGATTCTGACAAAAGATTGCTGTGAGCCCAAAGTGGCTTCTGCGGGGCCATTGTCATCAAGAGGCAAATCCGGCTTAATTTCCGGATTTATACTACTTCCCGTTTCGACATTTTTTCAGTCGACCGAGGACGCTTTGGAACTGTAGCAAAGATGGAGGTTTGTCGCCTTTGCCGCTAAGTCAAGGTGAGAGTCATTTAGCAAGAAGCGGGCCTCACACAGTTTTCTCTTAAGGCAAACAGTAACGAACAGGCTCCTTGGTAGCGTGAATATTACCTTGCGAGAATGTTTGATGATAGATTAGCGGTAAGGGGGTTGGAAAGGGAGCAGCCAAGGTAATTTAGGAAGAGATTGAAGCGGGCCGTACGCAGAAAAACCTCGACATCGTGAAATTACCTGACAGGCGACAGGTTCCGCACGATGTAGAAGCTTTGATCGGAATTTAGAAGCTTGATTTCTCTAAGATGTAACAAGTTGACCCGAGTACACTTCCTGATGGGACATCAACAGAATTCGAGGGGGAATCCAAAGGACCTGACTTCTGATGCGGTTTTGCAGATAACTAAACAGGCACACTTTCTCATTGTTTATTGTCGTAAATCGCGGACTTCACGCCGATAAAACTCTGGTAGGCGCGCGAAACTGGCGCATCATCGCATCAGCAAGAAACTGATTAATACTCGGTGATCGGCCGAGCTTGTCTATCACCCAGAATTACCCAAGCATAAACCCCTGAGCGATCCGGCAAAATGGTTTTTATCTGAGGAGCTATCTATGATTTCTGTACGACTTGCGGTGTCATGGCTGATCTTTGTCGTCGGTTTTGCATGGGGAGTGGCGATGCTCCAATTACGTATTTTTCCCTACTCCATTTATTCGGAAATTCGGACGTTTATCACTGGTGGACTGGGGGAAGATTCCTCGCCTTTCGACAAACTGGCGAATGATATCGGCTTATCGCCAAGCCGCTGGACACACGAGTTCGATCACACAGCGACGGGATTCACGTATCGCGAACTTGCCGTTCCGGGTTTAAACAAGCGCCGGGACCAGCCCCTGATTTACATTTCCGATGCCGCTCCTCGTGGATATCGCATTCTGTTCGGAGCATTCGATTTCGACCAAACATTCTGGGGTGCCGTCCTGATCGGGCCTGACGGAAAACTTGTCCAGACCTGGGAGTTGAGCACGGACGAACTCCCGACATCGCGTGTGCCGGCCAACCGTAAAAACATGTATGGGGTGAACCTCAGGCCTGACGGTTCGATCATCTTTACAATGCAAGAAGACGGCGGCGGCATCATCAGCGTTGACTGGTGCGGACGCCGTAAATGGGCCCTTGAGGGGGTCTACCACCATACGGTCAGCCCGGACGATAATGGTGGATTCTGGACATTCGAAGGCAATCAGGGTGATTTTGATCATATATTGACAAGGATTGACAGTGAAAGCGGAGAAGTGCTGCAGCGCGTTGATATGGGCGAGGTCCGGCGTCAGAATCGCCATATCCATATCTTTGATCTGCAACGCCAACCCGACGTTTGGGACCGCGTTCACGGCAATGATATCGAAGCGTTGCCCATGAACCTAGCCGACAAGTTCCCGATGTTCTCACCTGGTGATCTGCTGATAAGTTACCGTGTGCCAAATCTCGTGTTCGTCGTTGACCCTGATAGTGCGAAGATTCGATGGTGGCGTATCGGCCCGTGGGACCGGCAGCATGACCCAGATTGGAACGTGGACGGTCGCATCAGCGTTTATTCCAACAATGAGCGCGGTGTCGGTGATTTCTCGACCATAATTGCCATCGACCCGGCCACATATGAAACAGAGGTGCTTCTCGATGGCGAGGACTACAATTTTTTCAGTGCTTTCAACGGAATGCATCAGCGGTTGCCAGCGGGCGGGCTGATCGCGGTCAGCGCGCATCAAGGCCGTATTTTCGAGGCCGATGCAAACGGGCAGGTCGTCTTTGACTTCATCAATTCCTACGACGCGGATAAGAAATCGACCTTGCATGTCGCAGATGCCTACCTCTTGCCAGACGGATACTTTGACTTTGATACCCCGCCCACATGTAACTGAAGGGCTTAGTCCTGTGCCTAGGGGTATCACTGAATGTTGGTTCTGATCGGCCGCCATTCAGCGAATTTTTGCATTAGAAAACCGTAATGTGATCACAGTGTTGCCGTACTTATGGATTGAAATGCTCAGAACGACCAAGCTGAATTCAAAGCTAACTGGAGGCATAGTAATGAAAAAGTTTGTGGTCCTTATGCTAGCGCTCGCGACCGTCACAGTGGCCCCTTCTGCAGCATTCGCCTATGTTGGTCCCGGTCTCGGAGTTGGCGCCGTGACAGCGGTTCTCGGAGTTGTCGCTGCCCTTCTGATGGCCATTGTCGCGCTCGCCTGGTATCCTTTGAAACGGCTTCTGCGCCGTCGCAAACCTACGGCTACCGGACCCCAAGGGTGACCCTAATTTTGGCATCTGAGCTCACGGCGCTTACCTTGATAGGGGTAGTAACCGGGTTCTTGGCAAGATCGATGCCCCTCTGGTCGGTTTTTTCTTTCACGAATGAAGCGATCGGGAAGGGAATGCGCGTCATGCTGCGCTCTTCCGTTTCAGACCATTGGAAAGAGAAAGTCTTGCTGACCTGTGCAGTCCGCTGTCTGAAAGGTATTGCCGCGCTTTTCGCATGTCTCGCACTGATCTGCGCCGCCGCCTTATGCATTATTCTTCTGTTCTATCCATTACTGCCAGAGCTCATGAGCCGTCTGTTCTACCCCGTGGGTCTACTTTTTACTGCGCTCGGGACGATGTTTTATCTTTTGACACCCTGCATTTTACGACATGTCTGATTACGGTACCGTTGATCGCCTGCTGCATCACCTGAGCCTCGCTCATCCTTCAGTGGGTGAGGTTGCCTTCGCGCTCGACCAGATGCTCTTCAGCGCAGATCCGGTCGAGGCCGGACACCACGTATATGTAGCAGGACTTGCCCGAGCTGGTACGACCGTGCTGATGCGCCGTATTCACGACAGTGGAGAATTCCGGTCACTGACTTATGCCGATATGCCCTTTGTACTTGCCCCCAACCTATGGCGATCAATTCGGCAATCGCGATCTAAAGTCGTGCATTCAGGTCCCCGCGCACATGGAGACGGCATCATCGTTAATAGTGAGAGCCCGGAAAGCTTCGAGGAAGTTTTCTGGCGAACCTTCGCTGGCGCCAGTTTCATAGCTCCATCGCACCTTTCGCCGCACGACCCGGATCACGATTTGATCGATAAATACCGCAGTTTCGTCGCCTCAGTCCTGCGTACGGGAGATACAAGCCGATACCTTTGCAAGAATAACAATAATATACTGCGGCTATCCACAATCAGATCAGCTTTTCCAAATGCGACGATCCTGATCCCGTATCGCAATCCCATTGATCAGGCGTCTTCACTGCTGCGACAGCATCTCCGCTTCAAGTCCTTGCAGCAGGCCGATGCTTTTACCGATTCATACATGAAATGGCTTGTGCATCACGAGTTCGGTGGCGATCATCGGGCCTTCGCGGTCGGACGCGAGTCGGCGTACGCGACTGATACACTCGCCTACTGGGTCGACCAATGGTTGGCCGTCTACGGGTGGCTGCAGAAGACCGCGCCGAAAGACGCACTTTGGGTGCGCTATGAGAGCCTTTGCGAAAAGCCCCAGTATTGGGATTTGCTAGCCCAAAAGTTGGAAATACAACATGATAACGGTTTGACCGAGTTCAATCGCCCACCCCCGCGTAAGCGCGATCATGCCATGGACTTGCCGGACGGGCTTCTGAAGATTGCAGAAGCGCAATATCAGGACCTTCCTCACCTCGTATGATTTAACAATCCAGTTTACCTGCCGGTTTTAACCGGTACAAAGTGTTCGCCCAAAGAGGAAGCCCAACGACTCGGCACCGACGCCCGTGCCGTGATGTGCTTTGCCTTAGATTTCCAAAGTTTCGTGGATGGCCTATGCCGTCACCACTTTCTCTGGCGACAGGCGGTCGTTCGAAGACTGTGCGCTGCATTCGAGCTTGGTTACATCGAAAGGGCATTCCCTCGGGTCGTTCAGGATGCCGTCTGCGAGCCCGTCGAGGGCGTCGCACTCAGCCATGATGGTGCCGCGCCTTTAACAGAACATTTCCTACGCCAATCTTGGATCCACCGTTCCATGCTTCAGGGCCGAGCAATCCAGATCGACAAACCAATTTTGCTTTCTGTTTACGAGAACTTAGAGTGGGTCCGTTCGAAACATGGCAACTATAACCGGCTAAACAGAATACACCGAGTAACTAAATGTTACGTATTTGGCTTGCTTCCTGGGCTGCGACCCGACGAAACTGTGTCACCTCTTACAGCTAGACAATTTCAAGTTTTCAGGATGCATTATTTTGATATCAAGTATTCCGCCCTGCTATTCGACCTAACACAACGGCACTCAATAAGCCATTTCCGGACAGGTATCCGCTGTCACCCCTGCCAGAAACGCCTGTAGCCGCCCCGCCACCTGCGTAGAGGTTGGTGAAAGCAGTGCCGTCAGCCTTGAGGACGCGCGCAGAGGAATCGACGCGTAAACCTCCTTGGGTATGAAATAAGGCACCAGTTACACGTACGCCCTTGTAAGGGGGCGTCAGAGGCGTCTTATTGAAAAACCTACCGAATTGATCGGTGCCGTTGACAGGAATTTCCCGAATGGTTTGTTCCAAAGCCGCGGGTGGTAGGGACAAAGCCTTCGCAAGTTCTTCAATTGTTTCAGAGGATTTAATAGCGCCTGAAGTTTCTGCGCGTCTGAAGTCTTCAAATTGGCCAGCAATGGTGGCAATGCGACCGTCGAAGATGGCGAAAGCCTCTCCATCGGGCTGAGCCAGTACTGCACGGGCAGCTTCAGAATAGCCTTGCGACTCATTCCAGAAACGGTGGCCATTACGGTTAACCTGCACACCACCTTCTGTGATTACCGCCCATGTTATCAGGATGCCATGTGGGTGTGCGACATTGCCGTGACCCTGGTAGGCACTCAAATTTCGAAGCCCGGCACCAAGCGCTTCTCCCCAAAGAACTGCCTCGCCCCGGTTGCCGCTGTGTCCGAACCAGAGCGCACGTTCGATCTGCGGCATATGCTCGGCCACTAACGCGCGATTGCCACCGAATCCGTTACACGCAAGAATAAGGCGGTCGCAGGCAATGGTTTCGACATTTGCATCCGGACCAGCCACTGCAACACCCAGAATCTGATCCTGATCTAGGTAGAGCGTTATCGCGCGACGATTACAGATAATGTCCAAATCTTCACGCTCGCAAGCGCTGCGAAGAGCGTCGATCAACTCGCCGCCCGACCGCGACGGTAGCCCGTGCATCCGTCGACGAGAGTGACCGGGATAGTCAAAATCCGTAACAATCGAAAAGGGCAGGGCATGGCGTTCACACAGCCAATCGATGACTTCAGCGGCGTTGTTGGTCAATAATTCGACCAGTGCTTGTTCGTTTTCGTTATATGCTTTGGTCTGGATATCACGGGCAAAGCGCGCGGCATCATCCGTGATCCCTGCGGCCTGTTGGATCTTAGTACCTGCAGCCGGGATCAACCCGGCTGACAAGGCTGTCGACCCGCTGGGAACAGGATCAGCTTCGATGACCAGCAAGTTCTGTCCCGACTCTGATGCCGATAAAGCGGCTACCAAACCGCAAGCACCCGCGCCGATGATCAGAGTGCCGGTCCTGAGATCGAACCGTTCCGGTGGGGCATTCTCAACGTTGGGTGTCATCGTAGCGGGCCCCGGCATCCAGCATCTCGGCTGTTCCGATGACTTCGTTCAGACCGTTGAAGTCGAACATGTTCTTCGCAAAGGGCTTGTTTGAGCCGTTCGCAGCCAGACTCTGATAGTATGACTGAGCAGTTTTTGCCAAAGCCCGAACGATCCCACCAGGGAATATTACGATGGAATAGCCCTGCGCCTCCAAATCATCGGCGCCAAGAATCGGTGTTGCGCCACCTTCAACCATGTTAGCCAAAAGTGGGACACGGGGAGCAAATTGATCCGCGATGGACGTCAGTTGTCCGCGGCTCTGCGGAGCTTCGAGGAAGAGGATATCAGCACCCGCCTCCAGATATGTTTCTGCCCGGTCGGTCGCGGCGTTGAAACCCTCAACGGCAATTGCGTCTGTTCGGGCAATAATCAGAGTGTCACTTCTGGCGCGCGCGTCGACCATCGCCTTGATCTTCCCAGCCATTTCCTGCGCAGGGATAAGTGATTTGTCTGATAAATGTCCGCAGCGTTTCGGATAGGTTTGGTCTTCAACTTGCAGTGCCGATGCACCGGCACGTTCATATAGCCGCATGGTTCGCTGAGCGTTCAGTGCGTTACCAAAACCGGTGTCAGCGTCGATGATAACAGGTAACGAGACCCGATCTGCGATCAGGGTCATCGTGTCTGCCATCTCGGACGCAGTGGAAAGCCCGATATCGGGACGGCCCAATCGAGTATATGCGACGGCTGCCCCGCTTAGATAGAGGGCCTCGAAGCCAGCTTTTTCAGCCAAAGAGGCCGTCAAACCGTCATACACACCCGGCGCAACGAGAATCTCCTTCTTTGAAAGGCGGGATTTGAGGTTCATTTGGCTCCCTCCATCCACGTCATCATCTGAGCGCAACTCCGCTGGTGAGTGACCGTGCCAAGCGAAAGAATTGTTGCCTCATGTACCTCCTGCCGAAATGCGGCGCATCCGTCTGTTAGCATGACGGTTTCGACATCACGCAGATGCGCATCCCGCAAAGTCGAGGCAACACCGCCATTGGTTACGATGCCCCCGACAATCAGATTTTCAATGCCCAATGCGCGCATCAGATATTCCAGTCGTGTCTGGTAGAAGGCAGAGTATGCCACCTTTTCGATGACGAAATCACAGGGTTGCAGTGTATCGACCAAGCTGTGACCAAATCCTCCCGGCGCAAAGTCACCTTTGGTCAAGAACGGGCGCAATTGCTTGAGATGCGGTGCAATCAGAGGTTCGCCATCGCGGTCCGGTACAAGAGTAAACTGTGCGGAAAAAAAGCGCCCGCCCGCCGCTTGTAGCCTCCTTGCCAAAGGAGCGATGCGTTCTGGAAGTGCTGCAATTTCTGGGGCCGATTGTCCAGCTCGGCCATAGGCACCTTCAGGATGGATGAAGTCGTTCTGAAGATCGATGGTCAGCAACGCCGTCTTTCGCGGGTCCCAGGTTCCTGGATCGCTCATTCAGTCCTCCTTTTGCGGTTCGATGATCGTGTTGCCAAAGGCGTCCACGCGACCCTGAAAATCTGGTTCGATCAGGACTGTAGTGTCCGGTTGCGTCAGGATGGCTGGACCTTTGATTGCAGTGCCAACTGGCAAAGACAAGCGATCATAAATGGCGGTGTCATACCAGGCGTGCCCAAAATGAACCTTCCGTATCGCCGAGGGTGCAACGACGCCTTCGGTTTCGGGAGCGAGGGAGGTGAGATCGAACTTCGGCCGTTTGCCTGTGACTGCGCTGCGCAGGTTCAGTATCCGTCGCACGCCGTTGTTCAATAGCCTTCCATAGGTAGCATGATAAGCTGTATCAAAAGCCTGTTCGATGTCGGCCTTGCTGGGCGCAGTGACCGTACCGTTTGTCTGCGTAACAGTTAGTGGCACCGGCACGGTATGAGTTTGTCCCAGATATGCCATGTCGAGCTCGAATGAAATCTCATGTCGGTCAAAACTGGTCCGCGATGCACCAAGCAGTGCCATGCCCTGATCCACATGCTCTTGCATAAATGCGCCCAAAGCAGCTTCGTCCAACTGTGTGACCAGGGTATTGACCGTTTGTACGAAATCCTGCCGCATATCAGCGATCACACAGCCTAACGCCGAGGTGACCCCGGGAAAACGCGGAACAATGGCGCGGGATATCCCCACTTCGGCCAGCATTGCCCCGGCATGTAACGCGCCGCCGCCGCCGAACGGCATGAAGACAAAACGTTTGGGATCAAATCCACGCTCAATGCTGACAAGCCGGATCGCTCCGGCCATGCGTGAATTGGCGACGCGCAGGATGGCTTCGGCCGCCTCGAGTCTGGACAAGCCCAGTAGTTCGCCCACATGGACATCGATCGCATTTCCTGCGGCCTCTACGTCCAGCCGTTCCAGTTTGCCGCCAATGGGATTTTCCGGATCGATACGACCAAGCACAACATTTGCATCCGTTACAGTCGGGCGATCGTTTCCCATACCGTAAGCCACCGGGCCGGGATTCGATCCAGCGCTTTCAGGGCCGATGTTCAGCAGTCCTCCCTTGTCGACCCAAGCAATCGAGCCGCCGCCCGCGCCAATGGTCGTTATCTCGATCATCGGGTTGCGAACAACCATGCCAAAATCGATTGAGGTCTGAGCTGACAACATCGTCTGTCCCTGGGAGATCAGCGAAACGTCAAAGCTGGTACCACCCATATCCCCCGTAATGACATTGTCGAAGCCAGCGGATTGCGCGATATAACCGGCGGCGATGACGCCTGCTGCCGGACCGGACAGCGCCGTGCGTACCGGAAGGCGGGATGCAGTGTTGACGCCCATGACACCGCCATTGGATTGGACAATCATGAATTCGCCATCGAATCCGTCGGATTGCAGGGCGTTTTCCAAGCGGGTCAAATAGCCTGAGACTTCGGGCTGCAGATAGGCGTTCAGTGCCGTGGTCGAGAACCGTTCGAATTCTCGGATTTCTGGCAGAATTTCTGAAGAGGCGGACACATGCGGATTTGGCCAGATTTCACGCACCGCGGCGACAGCGGCGACTTCGTTTTCCGGGTTGGCATAGGCATTGGCAAATAGGATCGCGACGGCTTCGCACCCCTGCTTCAGTAATTGCTTTGCGGCTCTGCGTACGGAATCCAGATCAACCTGCGTGCGAATACTGCCGTCTGCCAGCGTGCGTTCCGGCACCTCTAGCCGGTCGCGGCGATCCACTACGGGTTCAAAATCACCACGTAAGCCCCAGGTTCGCGGCCGATCTCTGCGGCGCATTTCCAACACGTCCCTCAGGCCCTCAGTACAAATCACACCAGTTCTGGCACCTTTGCGTTCCAGCAGGGCATTGGTGCCTGCTGTAGTGCCGTGTACGACAACGGAGATCTCTGACAGATCGTCGACCTCGCGTCCGATCCCGTCAAGGAATCCGCCCGACTGATCTGGGCGTGTGGTGGGAACCTTGGCGACGGTCGCGCTGCCATCTGCTTCGTTCAGAACAAAGACATCCGTGAACGTGCCCCCGACATCCACACCGATCATGCGTCCGGTCATGGCGTCACTTCCCGCCACGCGGTGCCATACACCTGATCCGCCCGTTCGTCGCTGACCAGTCCGCGCGCCACGTCCCTGGCGATAGCCTCTGAAGAGCGGCTGTTTGCGGCGCCATATCCACCACCACCGGGTGTTTCAAGGCGAACGGCTTGTCCCTGCTTCAATTTGATCCCCCTCATTTTCGAAACCAGAGGCGGTGCCTTCCAGCCATCGTCCTGTTCGTAGGTGAAGACATTCATCGCCCCGTTCCCACCTTGGGCGATACCCTTTGGAGGAAACTTGCCACGTTCGCCAAACAAGAATGCCTCGGCGCCGTTTTCCTCGAGCACTTCAATCTCATAGACAGCGCCAAGTCCGCCGCGGTGGGCGCCGGCGCCAGCGCTGTCGGGACGCAAAGCCCATTTACGAAACATAACCGGATAGGCTGCTTCAAAAATTTCCAACGGCGGGATCGTCGCCGTCGAAATCGGCGCGTTGCCATGGTTTAAGCCGTCGCTTTCTACAGACCCGCCGTGACCCCCGCCGTAAAAACTAAACATAACCCATGGCTGCCCGTTTGAACGTTTACCAGCGATGGAAAGCGCATTGATCGTGCCGTAGGCATTGGCGACAACCCGATCCGGTGCAGCCTTGGCAAAGGCGGAGAACACCACATCGATCATCCGCAAAATAGTCTCTGTGTATCCGCCTGTTGGGGCGGGGAAATCAGCGGACAACAGACTGTCTTCGGGCACGATCACTTCGATAGGGCGCATAACCCCTGCGTTAGCTGGCAGCGACGGAAAGACGTGTTTGATTGCGACATAGGCGGTTGCCACAGTCGTGGGTAGGGCGATATTCACCGGCCCAGCGCATTGCTGAGATGAGCCAGTGAAATCAAGCACCATTCTATCCCCCTTTATTTCAAGCGCCAGATTGATGCGAAGCGGAGCATCGATGATACCGTCGTTGTCGAGGAAATCCTCGGCTTCCCACCGGCCATCTGGTAAGTCCTGCAACTCAGAGCGCATGAGCACCTCGGCCCGATTGCTGAGCGATTCAAGAGCGGCCGAAACCGTTTCTGCCTCGTATTCGTCCAACAACTCGTCCATCCTCCGGACCCCAAGGTCCAGGGCGCCCAGTTGCCCATTCAGATCGCCCATTGCTGATTGAGGCAGACGGGTGTTGCGCAACAGAATATCGATAATATCCTGATTAACCGCGCCCTTGCGCGCCAACTTTACAGGCGGTAGGACAAAGGCTTCTTGAAACACTTCTGTTGCAGCCGGGTTGTAATTTCCGGGAACTGCACCGCCAACGTCATGCCAGTGCCCGACCGACGCGAGAAAGCAAAACAATTTGCCGTTGCGGAAATATGGTCGCACCAATCGCATGTCAGACAAATGCGTGCCACCTATATGCGCATCGTTAAAGATATAGATGTCGCCATCTTCCAGATCTCCGTCAGATGCGGCTTTCTCGATCACCGCTTTTACGGCAAAAGACATCACACCCACAAAGATCGGTAATCCGGATTTGCCCTGAACCAACGTATCGCCGGTTGTTGCAGAATAAAGCCCGTGGCTGGCGTCATGGGCCTCGGCAATGATCGGGTTGAAGGCTGCTCGAAACAGAGTCGCGTCCATTTCGTCGGCGATTTGCTCCATGCGGCCCGCCAGAACCGAAAGAGTGATCGGGTCAATTTCGCTCATGACTGCGCCCTTGTTTCTGCAATGTCGTTCCAGACATCCTGCCGTGCGATCAGATTGTTCTTAATCTCAAACCGGTCAATGAAACGGATGCCTTCAAATGGTGTCCCATCCGTCCATTCACCCGATAACGTACCCCTGCAATAAACGATCGCTGCGTCGTCATTGCTTTGCATGGCATCAAAGCCTTCGTAAGTTTTTGCAATACGGCGGTAACGGGTCGCGGCCCAGTTCTTGAGCTCGACCAAATCTCGCATAGGTGCCGCGCCGGGGAATTGCATAACGAAATTCGGGGTCAGTCTTTTGTGTGCGTTTTCAAACGCACGGTCGCCCATTTCGGACAGAAATTCGCGTACGATAAGTTTGGGGTCTTCTTTCGCTGGAGCCGGCCGTCTGGTCTTGCCGCCGCGATAGTAGTTCTGATCGCAAATGTCGTGGATCAGAACAGTCACAAGTTCCGGTGCAGCGGGCAATACGAATCGTACCGCATTAGTCAGAGCCTCGCCAAGTCGTTGTTTTTCTTGCGTGCTATAGCCACTGATCACATGCAGTTCGACAATCGGCATGCAAAAGATCCTCCTGTATAATGTATTATTTGTAATACAGATTTGGAAAATAATGTAAGACTATTTTTGGAGTTGCAATAATACTAATGCTTGATTTTCCAAGTGTCGGATCTACGATTGGAAGCGCTGTGAAAGGGGGAATCATAGGGTGAACAAGATCAATGGGGCCAATCTTCCCGACGGGACAAAGGCGCAGCGCGTCTACCTGTATCTGCACGATCAGATCACGGAAGGTCAGCTTTCAGCGGGTGAAACCCTGCCCGGTGAGCAGCGGCTAGCCGAGAAGTTCGGGGTTTCGCGCGTGACCGTTCGGCGGGCGCTCGACACTCTTTCACGAAATGGTTTGATCGAACGTCAGGCAGGTAGCGGCACTAGGGTTTCTGGTCAATCCGCCCTCGGAGCGCCAGCAGCAATGGACTTCAACACGCTGATGCCGCAGCTGGTTGAAATGGGGCAAAGCACCACCGCGCGGCTTTTGTCATTTTCATACGGCAAAGCACCGGATGTGGTGGCGCTTGCGATGGGGTTGCCGAGCGATCAGCAAGTACAGATTGCCACAAGGGTGCGCCTGACTAATGATGTCCCATTTTCGCATCTGACGACTTATGTGCCGGCTTTGATTGCTCGCAACTATTCGGAAAGCGACTTAGCGACTACACCGCTTTTTAAACTTCTGGAACGCGGCGGCGTACAGATTGAAGAAGCGCATCAGACCGTTTCCGCGACGTTGGCGGGTCCTGACGTGGCCGAGGCATTGGGCGTCGCCGTTGGATCTGCCTTGTTGTCGTTGAAACGGATCGTTCGAGACGTCGAAGGCAATGGGGTCGAGTATCTTTCTGGTCTGTATCGCTCTGACATGTTTCGTCTCGAGATGCCTTTGACGCGCGTGGGAACCGGGTCAGCGCGGCATTGGGAACCTGCTATCGGGCGCAGCGAGGAGGTCGGTGAATGAACGCACCCCGCACCATGCTCGACAAACTCTGGGCTTCGCACGAGGTTTTGAGGCGCGAGGATGGTGTGTCGCTGCTTTGGGTTGATAGGCATCTTGTGCACGAAGGGTCGCATCATGCTTTTGCCAAGCTGTCGGAACGCGGCTTACCGGTGGCTGAGCCGCGCCTAACCTTTGCGGTGGTAGATCATTACGCGCCAACAAGAAACCGAGAACGGATCGCCGATCCAAAGATCGCCCGGATGATCGAGACCTTGCGGAGCAACGCGTCTCGTCACAAACTTAGGATTTTTGATCTGAATGATCCGGCACAGGGCATTGTGCATGTGATCGGACCAGAGTTGGGTCTGACTTTACCTGGACTTCTGATCAATTGCGGGGATAGCCACACATCCACACATGGTGCATTTGGCGCATTGGCATTCGGGACCGGAGCGACGGAGGTCGCTCATGTGCTGGCGACACAAACAGTCTGGCAACGAAAGCCCAAGGCGATGCGCATAGTCGTCGATGGTAACTTAGGGTTCGGCGTTACGGCCAAGGACATTGCACTGAATTGGATTGCGCGTTTGGGCGCTGGTGGCGCGCAGGGCCACGCAGTTGAATACACAGGCCAGACTATCCGGGATTTGTCGATGGAGGGGCGCATGACACTGTGCAACCTCTCAATCGAAGGCGGGGCGCGGTTTGGCATGGTGGCACCGGACGAGGTGACTTATGCCTATCTAGAAGGTCGGGATTACGCGCCTTCAGGTGCAGTCCTTGAAGGTGCGCGACGTGCATGGCAAGGACTTGTGACAGACGAAGGCGCAGGTTTCGACCGCGAGGTCACGCTGAGCGCCGCTGAAATTGCGCCAACCGTCACTTGGGGCACCAGCCCAGAGCAGGCCCTGCCCATATCTGCCAAGGTTCCGAGCCCAGAACTTACTGACCCAGCCAAATCAAGCTCGGCCCGCGATGCGCTGGAATATATGGGTTTAGCGCCAGGGCAACCCTTGGACGGAATCTCGGTTGATCAAGTCTTTATCGGCTCCTGTACAAATGGCCGCATTGAAGACCTTAGAGAGGCGGCTTTGGTGTTATCAGGGCGCCGGGCGATTGTGCCGGGGCTCGTCGCACCCGGGTCCGCGCGGGTTAAGACGCAGGCTGAAGAAGAGGGGTTGGACAGGATCTTTCGAGATGCTGGGTTGGAATGGGCCGCTTCAGGCTGTTCAATGTGCGTTGGCATGAACGGAGATGTTGTGGCTGAGGGTAAGCGCTGCGCATCCTCGACCAACCGTAATTTCCGCGGACGTCAGGGACGTGGCGCGCGAACGCATCTGATGTCCCCGGCGATGGTCGCTGCAGCAGCCGTAACAGGCAAAATTACTGATGTCAGGCCGCTTTTGCAGGGCAGGGCCGCGTGATGACGGGGTGGAGCACACATAAGGGATCCGCGTTGGCTTTGGCGGTAGATAATATCGACACGGATCAGCTGATCCCGGCGCGTTTTATGTCTGTCCCGCGCAGCGAAGGGTATGGCCGGTATTTATTGCATGACATGCGGCGGGACGATGATGAGCAATTGTCAGCAGAATTCCCGCTGAACCGACATGAAGGGGTCAGTATTCTGATCGCCGGGCATAATTTCGGCAGCGGATCTTCGCGCGAAGCGGCGGTTTACGCGCTGGTTGACGCCGGCATTCGCGCGGTCATCGCGAACAGCTTCGGTGACATCTTCGCCACCAATGCCATTAATAACGGTCTGCTGCCAGCACGGGTTAACGCTGAGAAGGTGACGCAGCTACAGCAGGCGGTGAGCGATGTTCCGGGAGAACTTTCGATTGATCTTACCGAGAACCGACTAACTCTTGGAGAAATAACGGCGACATTTGAACTGGACGAAGGATGGCGTCTGAAGCTGATCAATGGCTGGGACGATATCGATCTAACCCAACAGCACAATCATGCAATAAGCGCTCACAGAGACAAACGCACCAAGACCACTCCATGGGCGTGGCCGACTAAACCGGATTAATTCACGTCGCGCGAAGACGGCGCAGTACAGGCCAAAAGGCCAGAAATAAGGGGTGAAATGAGGAAAATACCCCTGAAACAAGCGGAGGAATACTTATGAAAATGAACTCATTGGCTGGCCTGCTGGCAGGGGCCGTAATAGTCGCCGGAGCGGCTAAAGCACAAGAAACGATCTCGGCGGTTCACGCCTTTCCTGAAACGCTGATTTATACACAGAGCTTTCTGGAATTTGTCGATAAAGTTAACGAGGCCGGCAAAGGGGTCATTCAGATTGACGTGCGCGGCGGGCCGGAAGCCATTGGCATGTTCCAACAGCCGGATGCGGTGCGCGACGGGATCGTCGACATGGTCTATACGCCAGGTTCGTTTTACGGCGGTTCGCTGCCTGAAAAGGACGCAATGGTCGCCTCGAACCTGACCGCGATCGAGACCCGCCAAAACGGGGGCACCGAGTTGATCGACCAGATCCATCAGGAAAAGATGGGCTTGAAATACCTCGGCTGGTTCGACAGTGGAGTCTGCTACAACCTTTGGACCCGCAACGAACCCAGTTTTGATGCCGATGGCAATCTGGAAGTTGAAGGGCTGAAGCTGCGCGGCAACAACGTCTACAACGCCTTTTTCACAAACTACCTTGGTGCGCAGGTAATCGACTTACCTACGGGCGAGGTATACTCGGCCCTGCAACGCGGTGTCGTGGATGCGACGGGCTGGACCCAGATCGGTCTGATTGACCTGAAGTGGAACGAGTTCCTAAACTACCGCATTGAGCCATGTTTTTTCTCGACGGATCTTGGCGTCATTGTGAATCTTGATAAATGGAATTCTCTGTCTGAAGAAGCCCGGACTATCTTGCAAGACGTTGCGATCCAACACGAAAAAGACAGCGTTGAGGCCCTGCGAGGTAAACGCGACGAGGACTTTGCGGCCCTTGACACTGCGGGCATGACAGTTGTCAGCCTGGAAGGGGACGCAAAGGCAAACTATCTTGCCGCTGCCCGCGAAAAGACATGGGAACGGATGAAAGGCCTGATGGCTGAACAGCCCGGCGGCACCGATAACTATGATCGCTTGATCGAGCTGTTCTACGATCTCGACGCTGCAAACTAAGTCCATAGACAGGCCCGGGGGAGTCTTCCGGGCCTGTCTAATTTACGGGGCAAAGCAGGCGCGATGATGAAAAGGTTCTATGACGCAGTGCTGTTTGGCATGGCTATTGTCGCCGGGTTTTTACTGGTTTGGTTGATGCTGTCTGTCATCACGTCAGTTCTGATGCGAAATCTAGGGCTGCAGCCCTTTGCCTGGCTATTTACTTCTGCCGAATACGGGCTTTTGTACATGACCATGTTGGGCGCGCCTTGGCTAGTGCGTGAAAAGGGCCATGTGCATATCGAGCTAGTCACTGCCGCTCTTCCAGTGGGTTTGCGCCGAATTGTCAGCCGAGCAGTGGCAGCTGCGTGTGTGCTGGTTTGCCTCATACTCGCTTGGCAAGGCGCTGATTTGGTCCTGACAAATATCGAACGCGGAGACTACGACACCCGTGCTTATTATTTTCCTCGATGGATGCTGACCGTCGCCTTTCCCCTGTCTTTCGGGCTCATGGCGATTGAGTTTTCGCGCTTTGTTTTCGGGACCGAACTGATGCACAGCGGCGAAGCAGGGATACACGAATGATGGAGTGGTACGAAGCTCTTGCCTTGCTGCTTGGGTCAATTGTTTTCCTGATGGCCATCGGAATGCCTGTGGCACTGGCTTTTCTTGCAGCCAATATTTTAGGCGCTTGGGTGTTCATGGGGGGCGAGCGAGGCGTCACTCAACTCCTCAATAACGGACTTGGTGCATTGACCAAATATGCGCTAATGCCAATCCCGCTGTTCTTGCTGATGGGCGAGATATTCTTCCACACCGGCTTGGGCGGGCGCATGTTCAGTGCAATAGATAAGTTGCTGGGAAGACTTCCTGGGCGTCTTAGTTATGTGACAGTGCTGGGAGGCACTGCATTTTCCACGCTATCAGGATCGTCGATGGGCTCAACAGCACTTTTGGGATCGCTCATGGTGCCCGAAATGAACAGGCGCGGTTACAAATCGTATATGAGCATTGGGCCTATTTTGGGAACGGGTGGCTTGGCTATCATCATACCGCCTTCGGCGCTTGCGGTTCTTCTGGCCACACTTGCACAGATAGACGTAGCAGCGTTGTTGATAGCGGGTGTAATTCCCGGTTTGATCCTAGCCTTGTTTTATATTGGCACAATCTGGCTTCAAACTCGAATAGATCCGGACGCGGCTCCTGCTTATGACGTAGAGCCTATGTCGATGGCGTACCGCTTGAAACTACTCATGACTGAGGTCGTGCCTATGGTTGGCGTCATGGTGGTGATTATTGTCTTGATGATTCAAGGCTTTGTAACTCCATCCGAAGCCGCAGCTTTCGGAGCGCTGGGCGTTCTGATCCTGGCGGCTTTTTTCCGCTGTTTGACATGGGAGGCGATCAAAAAGTCGGTAACCGGCGCGCTCAAGGTAACACTAATGGCCTATCTAATTGTCTTTGGTTCGGCCACGTTCAGCCAGCTATTGGCCTTTTCTGGTGCGTCTCGGGGGCTAGTAAACTGGGCCATCGCGTTTGAACTTACCCCACTGGCGATGCTTGCTGTGATGTTCGCAGTTTTGCTGCTTCTTGGTATGTTCATGGAGCAAATTTCGATTATGTTGCTGACCGTGCCAATCTTTTTTCCTCTGGCTCAGACACTTGGTTTTGATCCGATCTGGTTTGGCCTGATCATGTTACTCTCACTCGAGATCAGTTTCACAACCCCACCTTTCGGGTTGCTTCTGTTTGTGATGAAAGGTGTTGCACCGCCGGGCACCACAATGCGGGAAATCTACACATCCGCCTTCCCGTTTATTTTCTGCTCACTTTTGCTGGTTGTTTTGCTGATCGCGTTCCCAGATCTAGCATTGTTTCTGGCGTCTTTGTGAGAATTGCGGATGGCCTCACCAAAAGAACTTGGATTGAGGCGGGAATAGGGCTTCCCGGAACATGGTAATTGATTGAATGACAATTTGGTCTGTGAAACAGACGTCCGTTGCGATTTAGGCGAATTTCAGCACCGAGCCTAAAAAAGACGTTCATTCACCTGTTGGGTTATGCGATTATAAGAAATTTGAATAGGTAGCGTGTTTCTTCAGGGCTCGCTCCAAATTTGTTGGTTCCGCTCCCAAATTTTCTCACCGATTAAGCAGTCATAGGCTGTGGACGACGTGTATTGCGCCGACAGGATCCTTTCGGGCAAAGGCGTCGATGCGATTTCAAGCACAAGTTTTCGGCGCACCGCCTCTGCAAAGTCCTGCCAATTCAGCACCGGAATTACAAATGAACCAGGCCCGCCCGTCACGCAATTCTCATAGTATACGTCGAGGTCGTCGAGGTGCCATTGGCTCCCCAAACCTTCTCGGGTCATCAGCGGTAATCCGTTTATGATGATTGATTTCGACAACACTGTTTCGCGGGCCTGCAATACCGGGCGACCCTGATTGTTAGGTCCGTCGCCCGACACATCGATAACTTTGCGCAGGCCTTCGAATTCGTTCTTTTCTATCATCGCGGCCCCAAAGATCAGCGCTTCGGAGATCGAAGTACGGCGCAGAGCTGGGTCGAAACGCGTGGTAAGAACGCTCGCGAATTCTTCAAGATCAGCACGCGTTTCCAGAAGCCTCCAACCTACGATCACTTCTTGCGTGCCAGCCCACTCAACGTAAGTCAAAGCTACCCGTTGTAAGAGGCCCGATTGAACGGCGGCGAAAACATCGTCCGACAAAAGGGCTGATGCATAGCCCTGTCGTTGAATTTCGAGTTCACGCTCGGTCATTGACCGAGACACATCTACAAGAAGAACGAGCTCTAGATCGACTTCCAGCACCTTTGATATGGCAGGCTCTGCCGAGAGAGAGGCAGATGCGGCAAGAGTTAGGAATATGTTGCGTAGCATCACTAAACGGATGGAGCGCTGGCCAATTAAGTCAAGCTACAAATGTATTATTAAGTCTCCAATGAGGAAACGGAATGTTCAATATTGACGGTTTGGCACGATGCAACGGCGATAAAGGCCATGGGAAACTCAGCTTCCTCGTCATCAGGTTTCCCGATCACCGTGGTGTCGGTGAATGCAGGATAACCTCCCTAGATCGGAGCGCGCCGACCCCAGCTTTGGCTTCACCGCACATCCATGGGACAGCTATACTACCTGAGCTCAAAGGGCGCGGGCATTCAACAAATCTGATGGAGATTGTCTAAGAGCGGACACTTGCGGCCAATGCCGTTGAAGTCTGCCTTTTGGTCGTGGACCCAAAACGAACGCCATCAGGTTTTGCGAGAACGGTGGCTACATACTTGCCGCATCTAAAGAGTTTAATGGCTTCGGTGCCGACAACGATGCGAAAAACGGCCACTTTTCAATAGCCGATCTTGCGCAATCTAGATGAATGAAATCGGTGGCCACTATTTTCGCAGAATGGTCGCTCGCCTAATCTTGTCGAGCGGCTGCATCGAGCCCGGACTAATTGTCCATTCTGTTGACATACAAGCAGCATAATTTCGCCTTGTTTAGTCTTAGTCTGGACAAAATACAGATCCGTGCTGCGCAAAAATTTGATTGGGTTTTAGTAAATTCACGACTGCTAGAGGGAGGCGCGGTATTGGAGCGCTCTAACTGTCTGGAAACGTTGAATGCAAAGCAAGGTTTACCTAGATGAATCCGCGACGACTTTGGAACTCCAAAGTGATGGCGCCACGGGTCCCGAAACCATGGACCCGGTGCTCAGCAACATAAGGTCGGCAATTGATCCAAACGCGGCCCAGAAAATTGAGCAACACACAAAGCTTAATAAAACCGAAGAAACGGCTGCGAAACTTGAAGTTCAAGTGCAGCTGATCCTACAGCTTGTAGGAAAAAATTTACCAGTTCGCTGGCTTTTCGAGCGCGTAAGTTCTTTTCTTAAACGGCCGGACGCAACCAGAATATTGTCCGTTCTGATTTTACTAGCGCTCTTCGCCTTGCAGCCGGGCTTCGTTTTATTCCTGTTCCTGATTGCTGTTCTTATCGGTCTCGTACTTTACTTATCGTTCGGCCCCGACCGAGTGCAAGATTGGGTTCATGATCGATATCGACGATTGCATGAGCGCGATCCGGAAGGCGCAAAACGCATCAGGCGACGCGCTGCAGCAGCCAGCAAAAAGATCACCAAAATCATCGATAAATTTCCGGAAAAGTGGACGAGGGGCCTGTACATTCCTGATTTCGAAGAGCCAAAAGCGCTTCCTGAGAAATTCAAGACTGACCCCTTTGAGCGGCTGGCCAGTCAGAAAAATTAGGCGGACCGTGCTTGGCAGTGTTTAACTAGGATGAATTTAGTGTTTGTTCTTCTCTGTAAGGTGCGCATTGGGCCTTCTCCGCAAGCGCTTTTGGTGTCTTAGTTGCACTTGCGGCATATTGTTTCTCTAAGCGCCAGGCCTTTGACGCCGTGATGCAGCGGAGTAGGGAGCTGTTCATACGGCGTGCTTAACGCGCGGATAACTCATGGGCGCTATGCGGTCTGGCGTGACAAGCTGATCCACATATGGTCGTGCCAAAAAACCGTCTCGGGTCTTTGGTGCAAATATCTTACCAGTGCTTATTGCCAAGCAAACAACTTGTCGACGATCAGGCAAATAGATCGAAATAGAAGTAGGTATCGTCTATCAAGCCAGCATCGACATCGCTCAGGATCAGCATATCGCCGCCGCCGAGGTCTGCCACAGCATTGCCAGATCCATCATCTGTGAAGTTAACGGATGCCGGGTCGAATCCAACGAAATAGAGCATGTCGAGTTCGCCGCCGGAGACACAGTAGTCGAGAACGGTGTCCGTTCCACTGCCCTCAGCGAAAACAAAAGTATCCGTGCCCGCGCCACCGACGAGTAGGTCGTCGCCCAACCCGCCATCCAGCGTGTCGTTGCCGCGCATTCCGTGCAATTCGTTGGCGACATCATTCCCGATAATGTAGTCGGCGCCATCACCAGCAACCACGTTCTCGATCACAGTACCTGCCGCAATGGTTAGGAACTCTGCCCCCGAGGAAGAGCTGACAGCGCCTTGGCGCAGATCAATTTCCAAGTATCCGGTCATTGCCGACAAGTTCAGCCAGTCGGTTCCACCGTCGCTATCGGTGAGCACCTGACGGGTTGCATCCTGGGCCAGCGTTATTTGCGCTCCGGTAACGGCGTCGGTGCCAAGTGCCGCAAAGATCTCGTCGGTGTAGTGATAGGTGCTGTCGGCGCTTGCTGCGGACCCGAACCAGGTGATTTCATAGTCGGTCAGACGCGCCGAGCCACCATCGAGGTTGTTAAACTCAAGAGACCATATCCCGTCGGCGGCGTTCTCACCTCGGAAGGCCTCTGCAGAGAAGCTCCAGGTCAGCGGTCCGTCGACAGTATCAAGGCTGTCGAGCAACTGCACCCTCGTGCCTGATCCAGACACAAGCCATACATCCAGGCTGGTGCTGGTAAGGGACAGTGTGACTTCTACTGTTTCCAAATTCATCGAAGTGACGCCCGAATCGAATGTCAAGGTCGTCCCGCTTCCGATAGTTACGTTTTGAGCGCTTTCCAGAGTGTAGGACACCTCGTTGGCTGAGGTTTGGGCCGTGCCGAAAAGGTGCCAGGCTTCGGCCATTCGGACCGCCGCATAGGCATCGATCATTCCATAGCCGAAGTCTTCTGCGAAATGCAGCCCGCCGCCGTTCCAGTTGTCACCGCCGTTGAAGCTCCAGTCTACAGATTCAACTAGCGACGAAACGCCCGTCAGCCAAGAAAGATCAACACTTGCAGCCTCGTTCTCGGTTATCTTCGCCGAATACGCCAGGATGTTCTTGATGTCCCGCCACCCTAGATCTGGATTGGCTTCAAGCATCAGGGCAGCAACACCAGAGACGATCGGAGCCGCCGCAGATGTGCCGCCGAAGCCAGTCAGGCTATCAGTGCCGGTGTAATCGTCAGGCCCGAAACCTTCGGCTCCGGTCAGATCTGTTGTCAAGATGCCAAGCTCAGTGAACGGATCACCACTAGACGGTGCCGCTATCAGTAGATTGGCCCCGTGGTTCGAGTAAGACGCGATCCCGCCGTTCTCAGTGACTGCACCGACAGTGATCGAAAAACGCGAGGCATCCAGTAGGTCACCCTGGCTGTTCGACGCGGCATTGCCGGCCGACTTCACCAAAACCGTTCCGAGTCCATCGCGCCCGTTCACGATCGCATCTTCGAAAGTCGGCAAAGCAGTGGCGAAGAAATTCGTGGCCTCTGTCGACGTATCGAAACCGGGGGTCGCGCCCCAGGAATGGTTGACGATGTCGAATTGCGTTATACCCATCATCGCGGCTTCGAAGCCCGAAAGATCGGTATTCCCGGCCCCCGCTACTCCGTCGATCATGTTAACCCCGGTCAGAGTGGCATCGAAAGCGACACCGACCGTCCCAGTCCCGTTGTCATCTGCTGCGATAATCCCCGCGACGGCGGTGCCGTGTGCGGAGCCGCCGGTTGACGGGTCAAGTTCCTGACCGCCGAACCAGATATGACGCGAGGCATCGTAATTTGCAACGAGGTCGGGATGCAACCATTGTAGCCCGTCGTCGTAGACCCCAACCGTGATCCCGTTTCCAGTGTAGTCAGCCCATAGCGTTTCCATGTCGCCTATACGGCCCAAATACCACTGTTCGTCGTAGCGGTCGTCCGTCGGCTCCAGCCGTGTCAGGGCTTCGTCCAGACGCAGGCCCGATATACCCCAGATATAGCTGGTCAACCCGGTCTGCACGAAGCTGACCGTATTGGTGCCGGAAATCTGCATGTCTCCCGGAAGCAGAATCTTGTAGATACTGGTCCCGTTGTCGACGCCCGGCTCCAGTGTGCCAAGCAGCGTGCCATTTAAATAGACTTCGATCTCTTGCGCATTATCGATATCGAAGGCCGAGAAGCTCAACGACAGGTCGCTCCCGTTGGAAACGAATGTCGCGTCCAGCCGACCGTCATGGTCAGTTTGACCGTTTATGCCATTTCCATAGCTGGTCGGATCAGCCACACCGATCTCAAGATGCGGCGCTGGCTCGGGCAGGCGTTCGCGCAGGGTCAGGTCAGTGACTCCCCAAAGATGCGAAGTCAACCCGGTCTGAACGAATGTGATCGTGTTGAAACCCGCTTCAAGTTCGTCGGCGTCGATGGTGATGACATGCTGCGAGAAACCGTTGTCGACCCCGGTGGTTAGGAAACCCTGGCTGGCCCCGTTCAGGAACCATTCGACCTCGGTGCCGCTGTCGATGTCGTAGCCATTCAGGAGAAGTTCGAGGTCGATACCAGTGTTCCGGAAACTGAAGTCGACCCGACCGTCATCGTCAGTCTGGCCATCGATGCCCTGACCGTAACTGCCGGTCTCGGTCACATCGAGAACAAGTTCGACCGTGCCAGCCGGTACTGGCTCGGTTCCCGCGACATAGAGCGTTAGGTCTGTAACCCCCCAGAGATGGGTCGTCAGCCCGGTCTGTACAAAGGTGATGGTGTTCGTTCCGCCTGCCGTAGCTGAACCGGGAATGTTAATCGAATGGTCGGAGAACCCATTGTCGATACCTGTGGTCAGGAAACCCTGGCTGACGCCGTTCAGTAACCACTCGATCTCGGTATTGCTGTCGATGTCATAGCCGGTGAAGTTGAGCACAAGGTCGTCACCGGTGCCCTGGAAGGTGAAATCTATTTGCCCGTCCGCGTCGGTCTGTCCATCGATCCCTTGACCGTAGCTGCCCGTCTCGGTCACCCCGACGGCCAGTTCCGGTGGCGGGACCGGCGCTTCAAGAAGCAGGTCCTTCACGCCCCAGAGATAATAAACCTCGCCGGTCTGAACGAAAGTGATCGTGTTCGTCCCCGCGACCAAGTCGGTCTGGGCAAGAGCCAACGCGTGCTGCGAGAAACCGTTGTCGACCCCGGTGGTTAGGAAACCCTGGCTGGCCCCGTTCAGGAACCATTCGACCTCGGTGCCGCTGTCGATGTCGAAAGCTGTAAGGTTGAGCGTTAGGTCAGTACCGGTGTTCTGGAAGGCGAAGTCGACCCGACCGTCATCGTCAGTCTGGCCGTCGATACCCTGACCGTAACTGCCGGTCTCGGTCACATCGAGAACAAGTTCGACCGTGCCAGCCGGTACTGGCTCGGTTCCCGCGACATAGAGCGTTAGGTCTGTAACCCCCCAGAGATGGGTCGTCAGCCCGGTCTGTACAAAGGTGATGGTGTTCGTTCCGCCTGCCGTAGCTGAACCGGGAATGTTAATCGAATGGTCGGAGAACCCATTGTCGATACCTGTGGTCAGGAAACCCTGGCTGACGCCGTTTAGTAACCACTCGATCTCGGTATTGCTGTCGATGTCATAGCCGGTGAAGTTGAGCACAAGGTCGTCACCGGTGCCCTGGAAGGTGAAATCTATTTGCCCGTCCGCATCGGTCTGACCATCGATCCCTTGACCGTAGCTACCCATCTCGGTCACCCCGATGGCCAGTTCCGGTGGCGGCGTCACATTTTCAAGAAGAAGGTTGGTGACCCCCCATAGGTGAGTCGGGAGTCCAGTCTGAACGAAGGTCAGCGTGTTTGCGCCCGACACGAGGTCTGTGGAAGAAATCGACAGATTGTGCTGCGAGAAACCGTTGTCGAACCCTGTCGACAGAAAACCCTGGCTGACACCGTTCAAGAACCATTCAACCTCGGTGTCGCTGTCGATGTCAAAAGCCGTAAGGCTCAGTGTCAGATCGGTTCCTGAATCTTGGAAGGTGAAATGTACCTGCCCGTCCGCGTCTGTGGCTCCGTTGATGCCCTGACCGTAGCTACCGGTCTCAGTATCGCCAACAACAAGCTCGGGAGCAGGGGCGGGGGCTTCCAGCAAAAGATCCTTGACGCCCCAGAGGTAGAAAGTCTCACCGGTCTGCACAAATGTAACCGTGTTCGTCCCTGCGACCATATCCGTCTGGGACAGCGCAAGATTGTGCTGCGAGTAACCGTTGTCGATCCCGGTCGAGAGGAACCCTTGGCTGACGCCGTTAAGGAACCATTCGATTTCCGCATCATGATCGATGTCAAAGGCCGTCAGGTTTAGCGTCAGATCGGTTCCTGAGTTCTGGAAGGAGAATTCGACCCGACCGTCATCGTCAGTTTGACCATCAATCCCTTGACCATAGCTACCGGTCTCAGTGACACCGACGACCAATTCGGGTGCCGGGGCCGGTGCTTCAAGAAGCAGGTCCTTGACGCCCCAAAGGTAGAAAGTCTCACCGGTCTGTACAAATGTAATCGTGTTGGTCCCTGCGACCATGTCCGTCTGCGACAGCGCAAGATTGTGCTGCGAGAAACCGTTGTCGATCCCGGTCGAGAGGAAACCTTGGCTGACGCCGTTCAAAAACCATTCAATCTCCCTATCGTGGTCGATGTCGTAAGCTGTAAGGTTGAGCGTCAGGTCAGTACCGTTGTTTTGAAAGGTGAAATCGACCCGACCGTCATCGTCAGTCTGACCGTCAATGCCCTGGCCGTAACTGCCGGTCTCGGTCACGTCCAGAGCCAGTGCGACAGGCAGCGGCGTTTCGTCTGTCATCAGGCCGGTGACACCCCATTGGTAACTAGGGTTCAATTCCTGTGGAAACGAGATCACGTTGGTCCCGTCCAAACCCTGCATACCCTTCAATTTATAACTGACTGCGTCGACAAATTCTGCGGGATCGGCTATCGGTTTGCTTCGCGTCAGTGGTCGCCCAACAAGTTCGTCAAACAGGGCTTCCAGAATGTCATTTTCGTCGCCGAAGACATCAGGCAATTTTGGGAAGTTTCGCATTTCACTGGTCCTTCGCTGGGCATTTGACCTAGGGTAACCAGAAACTTAGGCCGTTAAGCGGCGCCCAAATTAGCGAAATGTGATACTTGTCCTGATGCAGTTGACAGTAATTTCCTGAGTGGCCGTTTGTCTCCAATTTTTCTGAAATTGCGGCGAAAGTGAGGCGACGGCGTTGAATGCACTCGTCGTCAATTCGAATCAAATTGTCCTTTGAAAAGGATTTGTGGCTACCTGCTAAGTCAAGACTGTCGGCGAATGCTAGTCTGCGCCGATGCGCTTGCCGAGTTGCAAAGCGGAGAACGGGTGCAAGCGTTCTCTATGAAGAGTAGTTCCGGATCAACCAAGGCATTCAGGGTGTGCCCGAAAAAAGTTCGAACGACGTTACTTTAATAAAGGTGGGCAGAGCGAGTACAACTAAGTGCTGCATTCTGCGGCTTTTGCGAGACAACAAGGCCGCGTGACGCCCGAAAACCTTGGACCAAATAGGCGCGGTCACCAAACGAATGGCCGGGTTTGCCCGGCATGCCCTCGCCCGACTGCCATTGCAGGGGTTGCATGGCGTCGGTCTCCGATACAACCTTGGTTTTGAAATAACCCAATCGAAGTGGCCGCGTTTCGGCCACTACAATCTGTCAACTTTCAAGAGTTCCCAATTAATGGCATTGCATGACCATCCCATGTGGCGAAAGCCGCAACACCATCAAGATCTTGAGCACGCTCATGACCATGTTCACTGGGCAGAGCTGTTTTATGATCTGATCCATGTCGTGACGATCTTCCTGCTCGGCAACTACCTATCGCATCACCTTGATCTAAATGGGTTTCTTGTGTTCGCCGGGGTCTTCATAACGCTGTGGTATGCGTGGGGAGAGCTCAGTATTTTCAATTCGATTTATGTCAGCACCGATTTCTGGCATCGCCTTATCATGTCAGTGATGATTTGTACGGTGATGTTCATGGCCGCAGCGATCCCGGTTATCGACGGCAAAGGCTGGGTTTTCTTTGCACTGGGTTTTGCCGCAAACCGCGCCATGATCGCAGCGCTGTACTATCGCGCCCGGCGTGTCAATTCCTCGGGAGAGTCGATGTCGGCGGCGCAAATCCGCAACTTCTCGGTTTTTGCGGTTATCTTTGCGATCACGGCCTTCTTGCCTACACCGCTTGCTTACTGGTTTTTTGCTGCCGCGATGGTGGCGACGCAGGCGATGTATATGATCCCCGGCGTTACCGTTTTGCGCTTTGAGCGCTTCACCCCGCGCCTCGGGCATATGGCCGAACGGTTTGCCCTACTGACACTTATCGTATTGGGCGAAGGGTTCTTCAAACTCGTCGTCACCCTGTCCGAAAAAGGCATCTACAAAGTATCACCCGATGTGCTGGTCAACTTCGTTATCGGTGGGGTTTCGATGTTCGTCATGTGCTGGATTTACTTTGACTTTGTGGGCAACGCCAAACCAAAAGATAAAAAGGTTTCGACCTTGGTCATTTGGTGGCTTGCGCACCTAATGTTGATGTTGTGCGGTGTCATGGTTGGGGTGGCCCTCGCAGCAGAGGTCAAGGTCGGATTTTGGGAGCCATACCCCACCGAATACGCCGCCATTGGCTGTTTCGGCCTTGCTGGTTATATCGCGATGCTTTGGGCGCTTCAGCACGTCATTGAACATCGTCTTGCTTCGGATTTTGGACGCTGGGATGTGAGGGTGTTCGGGATCATACTGGCAATTACTTGTTTCTACATCGTCCCACATGTGCCCTCGTTGGTTGGCAATTTGATCTGGGGCACGGCTTTGCTTTCGCAAATCGCATTTCCATTGATGCGCGCATGGTCAAAGTTTCGACATGAGTGAAGTTTTGACAGACTCGGACGAACTGAGAAAGAAAGTCTATTGGTGGCTAGAGCGCCCAGACCGGGCCGCTATCGGCCCCTGGTTGCTGGAAATAGTTCTGATTGTGTTGATTACACTGAACGTAGCTGCTGTCCTTCTTGAAACCGTCGACTCTATATATGCACGTTGGGGTTTCGCCCTTAACCTGTTAGAGGGGTTTTCCTTGTTCGTGTTCATAGCCGAATACGCGGCAAGACTTTGGGTTGCGACAGAAAATCCAAATTACAAAACGCGTGCTTCTTGGGCCGTTTCTCCAATCGCTATCATCGACTTACTGGCAATTTTGCCGGCACTGCTTTACCTGCTCTTCCCGATCGACCTGCGTCTGTTGCGAACTTTCCGTATGTTGCGGCTGCTCAAACTCACGCGCTACTCACCCGCACTAGGCATGCTGCTTGCCGTGTTTGAGGAAGAGGCTGGCGCCTTCTTTGCCGGCTTCTTCATTCTTATGGTGATGCTGATCTTTGCCGCCAGCGGCGCTTGGCTGGCAGAGCACGACGCGCAGCCCGCAGCCTTTGGTTCGATCCCGGCGGCGATGTGGTGGGCGATGGCGACTTTGACGACCGTTGGCTACGGCGACGTAACGCCGGTAACGGTTGCAGGCAAGATTTTCGGTGCTGCGATAACGGTAATCGGCATTGGTATGGCCGCGTTGCCCGCAGGTATCATCGCCAGCGGCTTAAATGATCAGTTACACCGCCGACGTGCTAGCCTGGAGCGCGAGTTTCGAAAGGCTCTGGAAGACGGCGATATTTGCGAGAAGGATGAGGCAGACATTGAATCCGTCCGCAAGCAGTTGGGGCTGTCTCGCCGCTCTGCCGACCATATTCGAGAACGAGTGCATGCCGAAACGTTGTCGGATGCTGAACGCTGCCCGACCTGCGGTCAACCAACTGAGCAAAAGGCCAAACCCTGAGCGATCACTTGGTTTCAGCCTCGGCCAGCTTGTCCGCACCTAACAGGCTGTCCACGGTGTCGTCGATTTGTTGGAAAAACAGTCGGCCAGCTCTTTGGCGTTGGCCTTTCCGTACAACCCACAGATAGCGTTCAAGGAAATGGAAAAATACTGTATCGCTCCGATCAGTTGAAAGACTTGAGAGCGCATTTCGGTTTCGCTGGTGTGCTGACCAACCGGTGTACCCCGGGAAATTTCTATTAACCTGTCCAAGTAGGCCTTCACGGGCCAAACCTTTGAGTTCTCGCGGACATCCAACAGCGCCCGAACGGTCAGGCGTGCGTCTTCGGGCCGCAAAAAGTTGGACCCCTTTAACCGATTGAAATAAGCTTTAAGGTGCATCACCGGGTCAGGCTGCTTTGCCGCTTCAATCTCAGCGAATTGTCGATCAGCGAGAGCGGAAAGAACTTCGGAGTAAAGATATTGCTTTGTACCGAAGAAATGCAGCAACGCCTGTTTTGACACACTTGCTTCACCCGCCAACGCAGCGAGGCTGACGCCATGATAGCCGTTAGCGGCGAACTTTTTTTGGCAATCGTCAGTTAGCCTGCCCTTGGGTTGGTCTGCCTGTTCTTTTTGACGAGCTCCGTCTCTGACGTGACATTCGCAAATATTTGGCTCGACAAAATTGGCTGACTTGTCCTCTAAGTGGTCATTGCCGTGGTTTTGTCGAATGTCCGCCGTTGACAAAAGCCGCTGACGCGGCCGGGGTTTGTAAAATGGTCCCGACCTTCGACTTACCTATTTTTCTTTACCCTCCCACGACGCCTGGAATATTGACATAAAGCGCGTAAATTGAATGGCTGGCTGCCATGAAAATACGGCTATTTGCTCGACCGCCAAAGCAAAGATTGGCACATCTTTCGGGCAGAATAATGCGGCCAATCAGGGTCCCATCAGGGGCAAAGATCATCACCCCGTCAAGTTCTGAATCACCCATGCCCCAACCACACCAGAGATTTCCATCAGCATCCACGCGAAACCCGTCTGGTGTACCAGGGCCAGCATCTATCAGCACGCGCTTGTTTCGGATCGAGGCGCCGTCAACATTCACGTCATAAGCTAGTATTTTGCGTGTCGGTACACCTCGCGATTCCACAACATAGAGCACAGTCTCATCGGGACTAAAGGCCAGTCCGTTAGGTCCCAAAATGTCGTAGGCCACGACGCTCAATTCTCCAGTGTCGGCATCAAGTCGGTAAACGTTTTGGCCTAATTCTGGTTCCGCGCGATTTCCTTCGTAATTGCCCAAGATACCAAACGTCGGATCGGTGAACCAAATGCTGTTATCAGATTTGACAATAACGTCGTTGGGGGAGCTGAGCCGCTTTCCGTCAAAACTGTCAGCCAGAACAGTAATAGTGCCGTCATATTCTGTCCGCGTCACCCTGCGGCCGCCGTGTTCACAGGTGATCAGGCGGCCCTGCCGGTCTCTGGTTTGACCATTGGAAAAATTTGACGGCTGCCGAAACGCCGATGTTTTTCCTGTGACTTCATCCCACCGCATAATCCGGTTGTTTGGAATGTCACTCCACAGCAGATATCGCCCGTCTCCGAACCACACGGGTCCCTCGCACCAGCGACACCCTACCGCCAATCTCTCAACTCCCGCCAAAGGCAACTTGTACTTTTCAAATCGCGGATCAAGCGAAATCACAGATGGGTCGGGATACCGTTGAGAAGGTTGCCAGTCGTATGTATCGTTCATAAATTAAACTCCGTTCAGTGAATTTTTTCAGAAAAGATAAATTGTCTTCAGAATCCGCGAAAGTCGTTTCCTATTTACTTCCTCAACTCGCATACATCGGATTGGCCAGACCTTTTGAATGCCCCTAAAACAACCAAGTGCGCGGACAAATGAAGTCTGTAGGTTTCTGTTGTTATTTGGAAAGGTTACTGACTTTCTGTTTTGGATATCTAGAAAGATAATAGGGTGTCTCTGGTTCAGAAAGGATAACGACGAGGGGACAGAAAATCTCTCAGGTGACTACATGTTGAAGCTATTCGCGCTGAAAACATTTCCGTTGTAGAAAGCTGGAGTTTTTTCTCATGTTGGCTCCAGATTGCTTTGTCAGCGAACTCTGAGAAGTGTTGTATTTCCAACTGGTTGTTGCGACGAATACCTTCCACATTTTGTCCGAAGTCACCTGAAACTCGAGCAAAGCGTTGTGTGTGCCACATTCCGGCCTGCGTATCGGGAGCAGTGACACGCCAGTCGGCTGCAGGTTTGCAAGTACAATGCCACCTGCGATTGGAGATGCTTCGATAGACGCGGAGAATATGTTTTCGCCTCAAGTAAAACGTTTCAACGAGCAGCAGGATTGCCTGTAAAGCGGTTGTTCGCGTCGAGTGCAGCGAAAAAGACGACGAACCCAAATTGACTTTAGGCTGCGATTACAGAATGTTACGTCAAAACATCAGTGTGGAAAATCAATACCCCTTGAGATAAACCTCCCACTAATACTCTTAGCGGCACTTATCGCCTCGGTTAGTCCGGGGCCCGCGACCCTTGCCGTTGCAGGAACATCCATGGCTTCGGGTCGCAGATTGGGTTTGGCTCTTGCCTCGGATATTAAAACAGGCTCGCTTATGTGGTCGGTCGCTGCTACTCTTGGACTGGGAGCCGTGATGCTCGCAAATGCGTGGCTCTGCTCTTGTTCCTGATCCCCTTTGAATTGAGTCATGGCGGAAAAACAGCCCATATTTCCACAACGTATGTTGAAACTGTTTCGCGAAGTAGACCGCGGACCACGACAAGTTGTTTTGTTGTTTTCACGAGTGACGCGAGAGCTGCTTATTCTTTGCGTGATGCCAAAGAAAAATCCATCTCTGTCAGTCTTGGGCCTTTCCGCAAAAAATCATTCAAACGCGCTTAGGGGATGTTCGGTGGATTCCGCGTAAACTGCTATCAGGCAACCGGTTTCAGTGTAAGAACTGTGCTCGGTTCCTTTTGCAAGCCAAACCACGTCACCTTGTTTGTATACTGTGCCGTCGTTATCGATAAGTTCACCCTGAATGATCAGAAACTCTTCTGCTCCGCCGTGTCGATGCGGTGTAGAGCTGGAACCCGGCTCCATTCGGTAAATGTAAAACCCCACATCTCGGACTGCATCCGGGTTTAGCTGAATAAAGTGTGTACCTGTTTCAGATGACCCGTCAGGATCGTAAGGAATATAAGCGGTTTTATCATAGATATTTGCGACCAGTCTTTCTGTCGCTTGGATCGGTTTCATTCATTTCTCCTTAACTTGCCGGCAAATTGGGTTAGTTTTTCTTAGAGATCGCGGACGAGTGATTAGCGCAGACCCAGGACAGGAAAGGTGACCTCCTTCATGAGTTTTTGCTGCATTGCTCTTGCGTAGTCCTCGTATCCATAAGCAATCAACGTGAATGCGGCGGAGCCATGAATGACTTCGCGCGCGAAATAATTCATCAGATCTAAGTCCGTAAATTCTTCTTCAGCTGTTGCACTATCGGATGCAGCGGGCTCTCCCACGACCAGCGCGTTAACAGTTAAGTCTCTGAACGTATCCAACTCGTAAACCTGCCTAGGAGAGGGACCTATGTTGTTTTTACCGTCACCAGAAACATCAATTGTTTTTTGCCAACAATGTTCTTTCTGCTTCAGAAGCTCTCCGGCAAATAGTATCGCCGTACTCAAAGCGGTCTTTAAACCAGCCCGTTTTTTTTGGTAGGCACTAATACGACGAACGGCTACGTCGATCGCGTCATGGCTGTCTAACGCGATCCAGGGTTGGATCAAAAACTGATGATTTTGAGAACTCCACTCAAAAACAGACAGGTACACAGGATTGTCCGGATTACTCAGAATAGCAGCGCGAACTTCGGCGGCGTTGAGCGCGTAAGAAAGCCCATTCAACTGCATTGCGTATTCGGATTCGTCCACAGAACCGGAAACATCAAGTGCAAGGACCAGCGCCAATCTACACCTTTCGGCATGCAGAGGCAGCGGACAGAGCAAAGTTGTACAAATCAGAAAAGTAATGAGGCGACTCATGCTAAATCTTCGCAACATTCTTTTCCTTGGCTAGTAATTTTCGAAGGTTTGCAACATTAATTTTACCCAGCCAAGCGTGCGAAGTGTACTGCGGCGCAAGCCGAGCCACCATCTAGTGCCGGGTTCGACTTTGAAGGAACTTGACCGATCTTTGTCGTTACTGCCTATCGAAATCGTATGAGATTGCACTAAGGTCGAGTGGAAATTCAAAGGGCAAGGTTATGAAACTTCTAATATTGCAACACGCGAGCGTTGAGCATCCGGGGATTTTCCGATCATTTTTAAAGGAAGACGGCCATAGTTACGACACGGTTGAGTTGGACGAGGGTCAATCACTTCCATCGCTTGACGGTTATGATGGGCTATGGGTCATGGGCGGCCCAATGGACGTGTGGCAAGAAGACACCTATCCATGGCTGAAAGACGAAAAGGTCTTTATCCGCGAAGCGGTGGAGGTCAGGGGGCTGCCGTTCCTTGGGCTTTGTCTGGGGCACCAATTGTTGGCCGAAGCTTTGGGCGGAAGCGTCGGTCCGTCTGAATCGCCAGAGATAGGTGTTCTGGATGTTCAGTTAACAGAAGAAGGAGCGTCCGGCGTGATACTGGATGGTCTGCCGGATCGTTTCCCATGCCTTCAGTGGCATTCTGCCGAAATTAAGCAGATGCCCTCAGGAGCAAGCTGCCTTGCCACTTCGCCAGATTGTGCTGTCCAGGCAATGAAATGGGGAACACGTGCATACTCAGCGCAATTTCACATTGAAGTGGAAGATGACACGGTGGCCAACTGGGCTGATATCAAAGAGTACCGCTTGGCACTTGACGCGGCAATGGGCGACAATGCGACAGAGCGTCTAGGCGCAGATGTTTCGGCAAATCTTTCTAAATTCAACGATATGGCTGAGCGGTTATACATTAATTGGATGCAAACGTCCGCGCAGGCGAAGTGATCAGTTTTTTGATGGTTGTTGGCCGGGTTCAACCCGTAAGAAGACAAGTGTTCGGTTTTGCCCTCCTTTGTCCTTGACCGAAACTGCATAAACATCCTCTTCGTGAACCCATTCCTTCAGGTTGTAACTGTCTGGGTGGTTCACCTGTTCGTCTTGTCCCATCTGTCGGCCAACTCTGCATTTCGTCAACGTGGCCCACAGCTCTGATGCTTGGTCCAGAGCCAGCGTACTCCGATAAGGGTGGCTCCAGAAACAAGATGTTCCTGTTGTAGCTAGTGACGTTGTAAAAGCTGAGCATTCCGCGCCAGCGGGGAATGTTCCCGAAGTCGTAAATTGGTCAAGAAAGTCCACCACGTCACATTCTCCGGCCAATAATGAACTCGCAGGAGCCAGCATCGCCGCGGCGATGGCAGCGACAGAAACTCTAAGTGATGTCTTGGGTGTAGGCACTAAGCCTCCGCAGCCCGCATCAGCGACATACGAGCAGTTTCAAGGTGCTCTTTCATTTTAACTGCGGCTCTCTCAGGTTCACGTGAACGAAGAGCGTTCAGGATTTCGCGATGTTGGGCATTATACTGTTGGATAATCTGTTCTTCGAGCGTCAAGTGTCGCATTCGGGTCCATTCATCCAATGATCGTATTGTGTTGATCTGACTGATCAGCCATATCAACAGGTTGTTTCGCGTTGATGCGGCCAACCTGCGGTGAAATGCTGTGTCTGCCTCGGCAAAGAGAGTGGAATCGTTCTGGGCAGCTTCCATTTGCTTACAAAATGCCTCTAGGGCCTCAAAATCCTCGCGTCTTCCATGAAGAACGCTGAGGCGACATATGTGTGGTTCAAGTGCAAAGCGTGCGTCAATCAATTCCAAGGGAGTTGCTTCTTCAACAGCCGAAGGAACGACATCCTGCTTCACGGCAGTAACGTAAGTCCCACTACCCGCGCGCGTCTCCAAAAGTCCTTCTTTTTCGAGTTGGTAAAGCGCGTCGCGCAGAGTGTTTCGTGCGACACCCAGCTGTTCCGCCAATAATCGCGACGGCGGTAAGCGCTCGAATCGCTGAAATTCCCCCTCGTCAATCGATCGCCGCAGTTCAGTAGCCACGTCGGCGAAACTTTTTCTTCCCATTTTTGATCCATTTAGTAATCCAAAAGTAAACCAAATTTACAGATAACAGACCAAAATGCAAATATTGGATTAAAAGTTGTTGATTTTGGTTTGGAGTGTGGCTCTTCTTTTACGCATCACCAAACGGCGAGGACACCTATGGCATTCCCTCAACACGCAGATTACGTGATCGTCGGCGCAGGCATTCACGGCGTTTCCACAGCCTGGAAACTGGCGGAAAGGCTGCAAGAACGAGGGGAGAATGTTGAAGGCCGTATTGTCGTTTTGGACAAAAGCGGGATCGCGGCAGGAGCATCTGGAATTGCCTGTGGGGTAGTTCGCAACAACTACTTCCAACCGGCGATGCGTAAACTTATGGCTCATTCGGTGGATGTTTGGGAAAGCGACCCAAAGGGGCTTTCGTATCATCCGGTCGGCTACATGCAGATTTCCTCTGAAAGTATGCGTGACGATGTGGGGTCCATTTACGCACAGCAACAGGCAATTGGATACGAAAGCGTCTTCATCGAAGGAGAAAACGCCTGCACGTCGTACATGCGTGGGTACTTCGGAGATTGGCAAGCCCAAAATATCACATCCGTACTGCACGAAAAACGTGGCGGCTTCTCAAACCAAACCAAGACAATGTACGCGCTGGCCGAAAAGATCGAAGCGCTAGGCGTTCGGATCATCACCGGCGTCGAGGTAATGGGCTTCGAAGCAATGAATGGGTCTGGTGCGATCCAGTTTGTCGAAACAAACAAGGGAAAAATTTCCTGCGAGCATGTCATCATCGGCGCGGGTCCATGGGTGCGCGACTTTTGGTCGATGCTTGATTTGCCAAGCAAGATCACGGTCAAAGACCTGCAGGGCGATGTGCACGAAGACGTTGACATGTGGCGTTTCTGGCAGCTTGAAGAAGGAGTGTTAAACATCGATCCGGACATTGGGCGAGCCGATGACGGCAGCCTCGCGCCGGTGATACATGTCGATACGGATGCTCCGCTAAAATCGACCGTCGATGGTTCGATCATCACCGAAGAGATGTGGGGGATCTACTATAAGCCTGACTGGCATTTTGGTGGAATTCAAGGTGGTGCAAGCCCTTACAAAGTTGAGACACCTGTCGACGAAGTACAGATTGACCCTTATGGGCCATCTTCGCCTGAGTTCGTCTCAAGCCCCGAATTTGCGCATATGTGGGTCAGTGCGCTGGCTCATTGTCAGGCACGCTACGAAGGTATGATGCCTAAGTACCACAAAGAAGCGTCGGGTGGGATCGGTTGTTTCACGGCTGATAGTTTCCCTGTTTTTGACCACTTTCGTGAGAACGTGACAGTGATTGCCGACAGCAATCACGGATGGAAGATGCTGGGTGTCGGTCACCTGATCGCAGACGAAGTGCTTGGAGAACGTCAAGATCTTCTCGAGCCGTTCCGCTTTGACCGTTTCGCCAAAGGTGAACTGCACCCTGTATCCAACAGCCCGTACCCGTGGAGTTAGCGACAAAACCAAGTTCGCATTGAAGAGCGCCGGAAGAGTGCTCGCCTCAAGCTAGCAAGGAGATAGAAAGTGACCACCGATCTTGAAAGATTTGTAGAAGCGCCAGGTCGCGATGAAAAAATCAAGCAAGTAAGGGAAATGATCAATGCAAAGGGCATTGAATACCTTTACCTTCAATTCGTTTCGGTCACCGGAAAAATCATGGGTAAGGGCATCCCGGCCGATCATTGGGAAACGGTTGCCAAAAAAGGATTTCAGCTAGTCTACGGTGCGACCGTAAACCTCTTCACAGATCGCGCTGGTAACTATCTTGGATACGGCCCGGAAGCAGCAGAACTTGTAGGAATTCCCGAGCCGGAAACTTTTATGCAATTGCCTTGGGCTCCTACCATTGGGCGGTTCTATTGCACTTTGTTCCGGAATCGGGAGGAAAAAGAAAATCCGGGTGGATATCTTACCTCCGATTGCCGGGGAAACCTGCGTCGGCTGCACGAGGAATTCACTAAAAAACATGGAACCAAGCTTCGGATTGGTACTGAGCCCGAGATGATGTGGCTAAAGTTCGACGAAGATGGAAAGCCCCGCGACGGGTTTTCGAAACCGTATTGCTATCACATCGACCAGTTTGAAAGCCTGCGGCCCGTATCAATGCAGGTGATCCGCTACGCGCGCCAGATGGGTCTGGATATGATCCAGGGCGATCACGAGGATGCACCAGGCCAGCTTGAATTAAACTGGATGTTTGACGACGTGCTGCGCAATGCTGACCGTTTGACGACCTACCGCCAAATCTGCGCGCAGGTGGCCCGAGAAAATGGCATCTTTGCTTGCTTTATGACAAAGCCCTTCATGGGCGTTTCTGCCAGCGGCTGCCACCACAACATGAGCCTATGGAGAGGCGGTGAGGATGAGTTTGTTCCCGTCGGCAATGACCCCGAAGATTTGCCGGGAATGAAGGAAAACTACATGTATGTGAAGGGCGGTGAGAACACATTCATGCCCGACACTGATGACCCTCAGATGCCCGGCAAAGAGGGTTTGAAAGCCATCGGGGGTGTCGTCACACATCTGCAGGCACTTACGGCTATTGGATGCTCTACGGTAAATTCCTATCGTCGATTGTGGGATACAGGTTTTTGGGCGCCAGTGTTTGCGGATTGGGGTTTCCAGAACCGTACGACTGGGCTTCGCGTTTCGGCACCCGGACGGTTTGAGTACCGGTCAGTCGACTCGATGGTAAACCCATACATTATGGGGTCGACATTGCTTGCGGCGATGGACGATGGGCTGGAAAACAACCTTGATCCCGGTGAGCCTGAAGAGCGCAATATTTACGAGGCGATGGCCGAAGGCAAGGAAGTCAAAAAGCTTCCGATGTCTCTGGGCGAGGCTCTGGATCATCTGGCAGGTAACGAGGTGGTCAAGCGCGGCATGCCGGGCGAGATGTACCGCCTTTATGAAGAGTACAAACGCGATGAGTTTGCGCGCTTCATGTCCACCGTAACCGAGTGGGACAACGAAATGTACATGGAGTGCCTGCCTTAAACGGAGGCTTACGGGCGGATCGCTGACCGCGGCCGCTCTTTGATCGAATTACGCCAGATTGAAGAATTCGCAGGAGGAGCGCAGATCAAATGTGCGGAATTGTTGGATTAATTCATCTCAAAGGAGCGTCGAATGTTGGCGGTGAGATGACAGCGATGCTTCAGTCCCTGAAGCATCGGGGACCAGACTCAACCGGTTATGCGGTCTATCGGGAGAACGCGGAAGACTATGTCATGCGGGTTAAGATAGCCGAAGCCGAGGACATGGATCGTGGACGCGGCATTCACGACGTTCTGGAAGAACGGTTGGCCAAGGTTGATGCCATCCTTGAAGAGCATGGTGCGAACGTAAAGCAAAAGGAACGAGTTCGTCCTTATGCCTTGCGCTATGTTTTGACGCATGATGGTAATACTGGTGAGATGGCTGAGCACATCGAGGAGATCGATGATGTTGAGATACTCTCGCTTGGAAACGGTCTGGAGTTGATCAAAGACCTGGGCGATGCGTCAGTGGTTGCCGAGGCTTACGGCTTGGATGACTTTCGGGGCACGCACGGTATCGGTCACACGAGGATGGCTACGGAGTCTGACGTAGATATCAAATCAGCGCATCCTTATTGGGCCTTCCCATACAACGACGTCTCGGTTGTCCATAACGGGCAAATTACGAATTATTGGATAATGCGTCGCGAGATGGAACGGAAAGGTCATCGTTTCATGTCGAACTGTGACAGCGAATTGCTGGCAGTCTACACGGCGCACAATCTTGCAAACGGCGTCACTCTTGAAGAAAGCCTCAGGCGTTCGATTGATGAGATCGATGGAGTCTTTACCTACCTTGTTTGCACCAAGGATCAATTAGGTATGGCCAAGGATACCATGGCGGCCAAACCGTTGGTTCTTTACGAAAGCGATGACCTGATCGCCATGGCTTCTGAAGAGGTCGCGATCCGAGCGATCCTGCCTCATGAAATAGACACTACCGATCCCTATGATGAGGAGGTTCGCGTATGGCAAGCGTAAGCGCTACAGACCTAAAGGGAATGACCCAAGAAGAACGGGTCAAAGCTTTGGGCATGACAACGGATCAGCTTACTGGGCGGTCCATGTACATTGAATTTGATCCGGATGCGACAGAACGCTTCGCATATCCTTGGGCGCCGGACGTCGATTTCAACAAGCGTACAGAACTTGATTGCGACGAGATGACGGCGACTGAGGTCAACGCGAATATTCGCTCTTTGATGGAGGAGGGCTTTGGCTCGATCGTAGTCAAAAACCCCCGCGGCATGCATAGCCTTGGGGTCGGCATTTTGAACAAGCTCAACCTGATTATTGAAGGTTCAACAGGGTACTTTGCCGTTGGTCTGATCGACGGGCCGAACGTGCGTATCAATGGGCGTGTAGGTTGGTCTTGTGGCGAGAACATGATGTCCGGCACAGTAATCGTTGAGAAAAACGCGGGATCCACATTCGGGGCGGCCATCCGCGGAGGTGACCTTGTTTGTCGCGGTTCCGTTGGATCACGGACTGGCATCGACATGAAGGGCGGGACGATAATCGTGGGCGGCGACACCGGTGCGCTTTCGGGTTTCATGATGCAGCGTGGCCGCATGGTTGTTTGCGGTAATGCTGGTAAGAACCTTGGTGACTCGATGTACGACGGTACGATCTATATCGGGGGAGATATTCAGTCTTTGGGCGTTGATGCGGTTGAGGCTGAACTGACTGATTTGGATAAAGCGTGGTTGACCAGAAAGCTGACCCAATACGGGTTGATGCCAGAAAACGGCGTCGATCATTTCACCAAAGTGGTCGCGGGCAAACAGCTCTGGAACTACGACAATCTCGAACCGAATGAGAAAAAGCTCATCCTCTGAGGGACGGCCCTAAGATTCAGGGATGCCCGATAACCCTTTGAAAGGAAAAACATATGGCAGATGGAAACCCGCCAACCAAGAAGCTTTTGGACCGTGACGTCAACCGTATCGGAGATAGTTTTATTTTTCCGCCGCGGGTCATGGATGACATTCACATCAAATCCGAACTCGGCAGGTATAGAATGCGGGGTTTCTCGCTGTTTAAAAAAATACCTCACTGGGATGATCTGACTTTTCTGCCCGGGACGTTGACGCGTTTTGTTATCGAAGGTTACCGGGAGAAATGTGAAACCAAAACAGTAATAGGTCCACGCGCAAAGCGGCCGCTGGAATTGGATATCCCCGTCTACATAACAGGAATGAGCTTTGGTGCGTTGTCCTATGAGGCGAAAACTGCGCTGGCGCGAGGCGCCACAATGGCGGGCACAGCAACCTGTTCTGGCGAAGGCGGTATGATTCCCGACGAACGTCGGTATTCCTCAAAATGGTTCTACCAGTGTATTCAGTCGCGCTACGGGTTTAATCCCCATCATTTGGTACTTGCAGATGGCTGCGAGTTCTTCATCGGACAGGGCTGTAAAGTCGGTCTTGGGGGCCACCTAATGGGCCAGAAGGTGACCGACCAGGTTGCCGAGATGCGCTCTTTGCCAGCTGGTATTGACCAGCGGTCACCAGCTCGCCACCCCGATTGGCTGGGTCCCGACGATTTGGCGCTGAAAATTCAGGAGATCCGAGAAGCAACAGATTGGCAAATCCCGATCCAACTGAAACTCGGAGCTGCCCGAGTGTACGATGATGTGCGCATGGCCGTGAAATGTGATCCGGACTCGATTTATATCGACGGTATGGAAGGTGGCACGGGCGCAGGTCCGCACCTTGCAACAGAAGATACTGGCGTTCCCGGGATGGCCGCTATCCGCCAAGCACGCAAGGCGATAGACGACCTAGGAAAGCGGGGCGACATCACATTGATTTACGCCGGTGGTATTCGAAATGGCGCTGATGTAGCAAAGGCAATTGCGCTTGGTGCCGACGCGATCGCCATCGGACATTCTGCTATGATGGCGCTTAACTGCAACAAAGACATCCCGGAGGCCAACTATCCCGAAGAGATAGGGGCGGAGCCGGGCTATTGCTACCACTGTCATACGGGCCGTTGCCCGGTTGGCGTGGCGACACAAGACCCCATTTTGCGCCAGCGTCTTGATCCCGACGAAGCTGCAGAGCGCGTCTACAACTTCCTCCATACGCTGACTATCGAGGCTCAGTTGTTTGCTCGTGCCTGCGGTAAGACGCATCTGCATTCGTTGGAGCCGGAAGATCTGGCCGCGCTGACAATGGAAGCGTCAGCAATGGCGGGAGTTCCGTTGGCTGGCACAAGCCACACTGTTGGCGTTGAAGATTACCACCATCTGTAAGGAGACCTGAGTTATGGCCGGAACACAGTACCGCGGGTCTGAAATAAAAGACGTCGACCAGTTCATCAATGATGCACAAGGCTTGGAATCTGAGCGTGAGAAGGAAATAGGTCAGCACATTGGCTATCGATATGACGTGAATCTTGTGCCGGACTACAGCCGGATCACACCTTTCCTGAAGAGCTATATGGAGTTCATGGGTTGGGATGACCTGAATTGGCTCGAAGACATTCACATGGGCTACGAAGAGGGTAAACCTGCCGTCTTTGACCGAAACATTAACGGATGGGTTCGGATACCGGACAGCATCGAACTGCCGGACAACCAACAGGACCGTGACATGATTGCGCGCGAGCTTCTGCTAAAGTTTCAAATGTCCGACCGACACCCTTTGGTCATGCTCAGAAAGGCATACAAAAAGTTCTAATCCATGCCGCGCCCGCTCAATATCGCCTGCCTCCAAACCCGGCCTATGCCGACTATGGAGAGCGCCCTGGCCGAGGTCCTGCCGATGGCTGAGGCGGCAGTTTTGGCGGGCGCTCAAATGTTATTCCTGCCAGAGTATTGCGGTGGACTAAATTCTGACGGTGTCCGGTTGTGTCCACCATCTCAGGCGGAACACGTGCACCTTGTTCTGTCTCAATTGCGCAGCTTTGCGGCAGAGAGGCAAGTATGGGTGAACATCGGGTCTGTCGCAATCAACGGATCCGACGGTAAGATTATCAACCGTGGTTATATGGTTGACCCAAAAGGTGATATCTTAGGGTCTTACGACAAGATCCACTTGTTTGATGTCGACCTTTCCGAAGACGCCGTTTATCGCGAAAGCGATACTGTAGCTCCAGGCAGCCGAGCCCGTATCTACGACACTGCCTTGTGCAAAGTAGGTCATACGATTTGTTATGACCTTCGGTTTCCCGGGTTATTCAGAGATCTTGCTCATGCTGGAGCAGAAATCCTGTGTTGCCCTGCGGCCTTTACCAAAACGACCGGACAGGCGCATTGGCACGTTCTCAATCGCGCACGTGCCATCGAAAATACCGCGTTCGTCGTATCGCCTTGCGCCGTCGGTCCGGTACCAGGGGGCGGTGCCAGCTATGGGCATTCCCTTGTCATCAACCCCTGGGGCGAAATCCTTGCCGATGGCGGTGATATACCGGGTGTAATACACGCGCAGTTGGATCTTGATCTGGTCCAAGCGACTGCGGCGAGAGTACCCAGTTTGCGCCACGATCGGCCCTATAAATTAGCGGATTCAAAAGAGAAAGACGTCGCATGAGTTCACTGGGTTCTGTCTTGGGAGAAAGTTATTCCCCGTCGCCCTTGCGATTGTCATTTTTGAAATGGCAGTGCCGAGTGCGTCAAATGGCCATGAGGGATAATCAGGGACGCCCGGACGATGCGATTACACCGGCATTGTTCTTGCCGCACCAAGATCAACCGCTTGGGCATATAATTACTTTGCTGAACAAATCTCCGGGGTATTCGGTCACGCCAGAACTGCTTCATATGGCCAAAAAAACAAATGACCCGGCGCAGCGCCGAGATCAGGCGATTAGGTTCTTTTCCGCGACATACTATCAAAAAGCGTCGGAGTTTTCTGACATCCTGACAGCGACTTTTCCGCCGGGATCACCGGGGGCGGCATCTATACGCGAAGCAGAAAATGTACGACTGCGTTTTGAGGCGTATATGCAGATGTTTGATCTGTCGTGCAAAGTTTGGCGGCTGGCGCCCCACAATCCGCTGTATCAAGCGACTATGGCGCACAACCGCTTGTTCAATCCGGCCCTACCCGCCGACACCGAAGTTTTGGGGTTTGAACCGGATTGGAATGCCAGCTCTATGGAATCGGAGGTGAGCTGATATGGCGCCGGGGTACGTAATCGCACAAATATGTGTAACCGACGCGGAAACGTATCCTTCTTACGTCGCTATGGTTCAGCCTATTATAAAAAAATTCGGTGGTGAATTTTTGGTCCGTGGCGGTCGCAGTGAAAGCTACGAAGGCACGCCGCCCGGCGATAGGCACGTCGTAATCCGTTTTCCCAGCTATCAAGCAGCAAAGGACTGGTACCATTCAGAGGACTACGAGGAAGCAAAGGCTCTTCGGATGTCCGCATCAAGCAGTGTTCAGACAATTGTCGAGGGGATAGAATGACAAAACGCATCTGTATTATCGGAGCAGGTCCGTCAGGGCTTGCACAATTGCGTGCTTTTCAATCGGCGGCCGAAAAAGGCGCGGAAATTCCAGAGATTGTTTGTTATGAAAAGCAGGCAGATTGGGGTGGGCTTTGGCGATATACCTGGCGCACCGGACTGGATGAACACAGCAACCCCTGTCATGGTTCAATGTACCGGTACCTGTGGTCAAATGGACCGAAAGAAGGGCTGGAATTCGCTGACTACACCTTTGAGGAACACTTTGGAAAACCCATTGCATCCTATCCGCCGCGGGCTGTTCTTTTCGATTACATCGAAGGCCGAGTTAACAAAGCAGATGTTCGGAAGTACATAAAATTCAATACCGTAGTACGGGACGTCCGCGCGGTCGACAATGGGTTTGAGGTTACTGTTCGTGATGCAGAGACCGATACCGAAGACCGCAGCGTCTTTGATCATGTGATTGTAGCTTCTGGGCACTTCAGTTTTCCGAATGTCCCCTATTATCCAGGTTTCGAATCCTACAAGGGCCGCATCTTGCACGCGCATGACTTCAGGGATGCGGTGGAGTTTAAAGACAAGGATATATTGATCCTTGGCACGTCGTATTCGGCAGAAGACATCGGATCGCAGTGTTGGAAATACGGGTGCAACTCGGTAACCGTTGCCCACCGGACCGCGCCAATGGGATACAACTGGCCCGACAACTGGAAAGAGGTTCCAAAACTAGAGAAAGTGGAAGGCAAAACGGCCCACTTTATTGATGGGACTTCCCGTGAAGTTGACGCGATCATATTGTGCACCGGATATAAACACCATTTCCCGTTTCTGCCCGATGACCTGCGGTTGAAGACAGCCAATCGGTTGGCTGCAAACGACCTTTATAAAGGTGTTGTATACACGGGGAACCCGGACCTCTTTTATCTGGGGATGCAAGATCAGTGGTACACATTCAATATGTTTGACGCGCAGGCCTGGTGGGTGCGCGATGTGATTTTGGACCGCATTGCATTACCGGATGCCGAAGTAATGGAGGCGGATTGGCAAAAGCGGCAGGCCGACGAAGATGCTCTGGAAGATGACTATGCCTGCATAGCCTATCAGGGCGCTTATACCGGTGAACTGATCGACGAAACTGACTATCCGTCATTTGATATCGAAGCAGCTAATCAAGCCTTCTACGAATGGAAGAAGCACAAGAAGAAAGGGATAATGGAATTCCGGGACCACGGCTATACTAGCCCAATGACCGGCACAAAAGCGCCCCCACATCACACCGCGTGGAAGGATGCGCTGGACGACAGTCTTGAGGATTACCTGAAGACTTGAACTGGGCGAACGAACCCTCGCCTGGAAAGGCGTAGAGGCTTCGCCAAAAGCAACTGGGAGAATGAAGATGAAAAAACTGACTTTATTAGCCTCTGCAAGCGCCGTCGCAGTTATGGGTGTCGCCGCCAATGCGGCTGACAGCGATGATCCGATCGTGATCCCGATCCACAACTGGTCAAGCCAGATTGTGATGTCGAACGTGGTCGGCCAGATGTTTGAGGAAATGGATCTGAATGTCGAATACGTCACCACTGACAGCCAAGCCGTATACGAGTCGGTTCGTCTGGGCGATGTCGCGTTGGAGCTGGAAGTATGGGAAGGCGCATTCGGTGCTTCCTTCCGTGAGGCGTTGTCCAAGGGCGGGCTGCACGATGCTGGCGACCACGACGCGGTAACCCGCGAAGATTGGTGGTATCCAATGTGGACCAAAGATGCTTGTCCTGGTCTGCCGGACTGGAAAGCGTTGAACGACTGCGCTGCTGTATTTGCAACAGCTGAGACGGGCGACAAAGGTCGGTATTTGGACGGTCCGGTGGACTGGCTGAAACACGGGCAGGAGCGCGTCGAGGCGCTGGGCATGGATTTTGTTGTTGTGAACGCGGGTTCTGCCGCGGCTCTCTGGGCTGAAATCGGTGCGGCAGAGGCTGAAAAGAAACCGGTCGTTGTATTCAACTGGACGCCTAACTTTGCCGAAGCAGTGTGGCCGGGCGAGTTTGTCGAGTTTCCTGCATGGGAGGATGGGTGTGACACCGATCCGTCGGTTGGACCTAACCCAGATGCTCTTTACGACTGCGGCAACCCCGCGACCGGCTACCTGAAAAAGGCTGCCTGGGATGGTATGAAAGACAAGTGGCCAACAGCTTATTGCGTTTTGACGAAGATTTCTTTCACTAATCCTCAGATCGCTGAAATGGCTAAACTGGTAGACACAGACGAGTTGGAGCCAGAGGATGCAGCGGTTGAATGGCTGTCTGCAAATCGTGGAATCGTCGATCCCTGGATTAATGAGTGCTCAGGCTGATCCTTGCGTGATTTGACAAACATGCCCGTCCCGCGAGACCATGCGGGGCGGGTGACCTGATGACAGGGGATTGGCATGGCTCCGGTAATTTCGGCCAGAAGTGTTTGGAAGCTTTTCGGTGCGCATCCGGAAAAGTACCTGCGTACGATGCCGGAAAATCACAGCTTCGATGACATTCGTGCTGATGGATATATCGCTGGGGTAAAGGATGTATCTGTAGATGTGAGTCAAGGCGAGATGCTTGTCATCATGGGCCTCTCTGGTTCGGGAAAATCAACGCTTGTTAGGTGTTTTTCCAGGTTACACGACATTACCAGCGGAACCATCGAAGTCGATGGTCAGGATATCATGTCTTTGGCAGAAAAAGATCTGATAGAACTGCGCCGTTCAAAGATGGGGATGGTGTTTCAGTCGTTCGGTCTGCTGCCGCATCGTACAGTTTTGGAAAATGTCGCGTTCCCATTGGAGATGCGTGGACAGGACAAATACACAAGACGCGAGCGGGCGCTGGAAGTTGTGCGTTTAGTCGGACTTGAAGGACGGGAAGACTATTTCCCCCGGGAACTTTCAGGAGGACAGCAGCAACGCGTAGGTATAGCGCGATCACTCGCGATCGAGCCGGACATCTGGTTTCTGGACGAGCCATTCTCGGCGTTAGATCCGCTTATTCGCCGTGAAATGCAGGATGAGTTCCTGAGGCTGCAAGAGATGCTGGGTAAGACGATTGTCTTTATCACACATGACTTTGACGAAGCGCTTCGGCTGGCGGACCGCATTGCAATCATGAAAGATGGCGCTATCGAACAATGCGATACGCCGGATGCGATAGTTATGAGCCCGGCGACCGAGTATGTCAGGAAGTTCACGGAAGATATCGACAAGGCCCGCGTTGTTCATGCGCGCGGCTTATCAAGACCTGTCAACGGCATGACGCTGGAAGGAAATGCCGTGGACGCAAAAGCGACGATTCAGGATCTGGCCCGGCAACTGGTGAATGAAACACGCGAAGCAATTCCTGTCGCTGATAAGTCCGGAAAAGTGATCGGTGTCATGCATAGATCCGAAGCTCTCGATCTGCTGTTAGGGGCTGGCTGATGGCCGTAACCCACGCCTCCGACGTCGGCGGGCGCGCCCACGCCGGTGTTGGCAGGAATCCGGTCTTGCTAACTCTGGTCGGAACAGCGGTCGTTCTTATGGTGGCGCATGCGTTTGGTGTACTCCCACCTTGGTTGCAACGAATACCAGAGACGATGATCCCGCCAACTGCCGAAGCCCTTGATGCGGTATTCGCATTTGTTCAGAATGACTTGGGCCTTATCTATGTCACTAGGTTTATCGCAGAGGGACCACTTGAGTTTTTCTTGGATGCGACCGCAAACTTGCTTTATGGCAAGCGCCGTTGGCCGATGCTGGGACCTATCCCTTGGACAGCGATCGCGGGTGCAGCGGCAGTGCTTGGTTATTACCTTGGCGGTTGGAGGCTCGCCGTTCTCGCAGGCGGCACATTTGTCTGGACCGCCCTGATCGGACAGTGGGACATCGCGATGCAAACGATGTCAGTGCTGGTTGTCGCTGCACCGATTGCGTTTTTGATTGGTCTTCTTTTGGGTATAGCTGCCTGGAAATACGTCCGGGTAGACACAGTGATCAAACCGATCCTGAGCGTGCTGCAAACGCTTCCATTTTTCACTTATCTGCTGCCGGCTGTAATTTTCTTCAAAGTTGGGCCGACGGCAGGTGCGGTAGCAACGATCATTTACGCCATGCCGCCCATGATACTGATGACGACACTTGGTCTTAAGAAAGTAAGCCCAGAAGTTGTCGAGGCGGGTAAGATGTCAGGGTGTACCCGTTGGCAAATGCTGACACGCGTCTATTTGCCAGCTGCACGGACCGAAATTTTGGTCGGTGTTAACCAGGTGATTATGCTTTGCCTTGCTATGGTCGTTCTTACAGCCTTCATTGGGATGCCCGGGCTTGGCGCAAAGCTGCTAGCTATGATGGGCAGCTTCAAGCTAGGCCGTTCTTTCGAGATAGGCGTGACTATAGTTTTGTTCGCAATTATGCTGGACCGACTGTCAAAAGCGTGGGTTGTCAAACAACCAATACACTTTGAGAAAGGCACGCCTTGGTGGAAGCAACACGCATATCTTTTGATCGGCCTGGCAGTTTTTTCGTTTTTTTGTATTGTTGCGCAATTCGTTGATGTCTTTGCGGAAATTGGTCGACGGCAGTCTTTCTCAAAAGGCAAAGAGATTGACGTTGCCATTAAAAGTTTTCTGGCGATTGATGCCGTGAATGCGGTGACAGAATGGTTGCGATGGTTTCTTAACGTCAAAGTTCTGATACCGTTCAGGAATTCACTTCTGTGGATTCCAACACCCGCATTTATCTTGCTGGTCACGGCACTGGCGTATTGGCTGGGCGGCAAGCGGCCCGCAATCTATGCCTTTGTTTTCTTTACATTAGTCGCCTTTTCAGGTTGGTGGGACCGATCAGTTATCACGCTCTATACAGTCATTTCCGCCGTAATAATATCGATGCTTGTGGGCATTCCGCTTGGTATTTTCGCTGCTCGTTCAGCGAAATGGTCGAACCGTATTCTGCTGGCCTGCGATACGGCGCAAACATTTCCGAGCTTCATCTATCTCATTCCGGCCATTATGTTGTTTGGCGTGAATGATGTTGCCGTCGTTTTTGCAATTGTGATTTTCACAACCGTCCCATTGACGCGTTATACGATCGAGGGACTTCGCACTGTACCCCCGGAAATCACCGAGGCAGCCGACATGTCAGGGGCAACGCGCAGACAAAAGTTGTGGTCAGTACAGTTGCCGATGGCGTTGCCGACTATGGCTGTAGGATTTAACCAAGCAATTATGTTCGCCTTCTTTATGGTGATCATCGCGGCGTTTATTGGCACCCAGGATCTCGGCCAGGAATTGCAGAGGACGCTTGCGGGGACAGAGCTTGGCAAGAACATTGTACTGGGTCTAAACGTGGCATTCATGGCCCTGACATTTGATCTTGCGGTTATGGCCTGGGCCGAAAAACGCAAAAAGATGTTGGGGCTCGGATGATGATATGAACAAACCTGAGTTTATCGAGCATCCCTGGGAAAGGCGGGGGATCGTTTCTCCTGGCCTACCGATCTTGCCACACGGTGTCGAACGTCATCCGGTGCCCGGAGGTGGGTCACGAGCTATTCCGGTTTTTCGCGGGGATGAGATCAGTGTTGTCGACAAAGAAGGCTTACAGCAAGGTGAACTCGTGTTTTTCGCACCCGACCGAACTTCGGATGCGACAATGCTTGGGGCAATCGGTAAAGGGCGGCCCACCGCAACAATCGAAACCTTGGCAAACAGTTCACGATCAGGCGCTAAAGTATTGAAAGCACTGTCTGCATCGGGTTTCTCGATTGAAGCTGGCGATGCTATCGGCGTTTTTTCCGAAGGATCCAAGCCGGGTGATACGACAAACTTTACAGCGGAATGCGATGGTTTGTTGATTTGCGCCGCTCCGGGCAAACCGATGAGCCCAGAAAAACAGAACGCACCTACTGAGCTTGTTCTATATATCCGGCGGGCCGACCCAAAACAGGCCAAAGGCGTATTGGGTCCACCCGAACCACTCGCCGACCCGCTGCAAGATCTCAATATTCAGCCGGGGAACGCAACGGCCTATGAGGTCAAAAAGGGTCAGTATATTCAAATACTTGATGTAAAAGGAAGGGAGTGCTCGGATTTTCAGGCGTTCTCGCTGCGCGCACTCGACGACGGCCTCGAGCGCGAGATCGATCCGACGACAACCCGCAGCTTGATGGGAAGCCTATATCCGAACCCGGGCATCTTTTCTAAGTATTGGTCAGTTGATCACGAACCGCTTGTTGAGATCGTGCAAGACACCTGCGGCCGGCATGACACCTTCGGTCTGGCGTGTACCGCCCGCTACTATGAAGACCTCGGCTATCCGGGGCATATCAACTGCTCGGACAACATGAATGCGGATTTGGCAAAGTTCAACGTTCGACCCCGCGGCGGCTGGCCGGCAATAAACTTCTTTTTCAATACAATGCTTGATGACACCAACGCCATCGGGATGGACGATCCATGGTCGCGCCCCGGCGACTATGTGTTGCTGCGCGCATTGTCTGATTTGGTTTGTTTAAGCACGGCGTGCCCTTGTGATGTCGATCCAGCAAATGGATGGAACCCGACGGATATCCAGGTCCGCACATATAAGGCAACCGAGGATTTCAAGAGATCCGTTGGTTATAGAAAGTCTGCGGAGGCGGATGTGGAAGAGACAAAGAAAACCGCGTTTCATGATTGCTTTGCGCGCCACACAGAAGACTTCGTCGAGTATAATGGCTATTGGTTAGCGAATACCTTTCCCAAGCTTGGGAGTATAGCGGAGTACTGGGCCGTACGCGAAAAGGCAGCGGTAATGGATTTGTCGCCGCTGCGGAAATACGAAGTAACAGGCCCAGATGCCGAAGAGTTGATGCAGGCCTGTGTTACGCGTAACGTCAAGAAAATCAGCGTCGGACAGGTGAGCTATACCGCCATGTGCTACGAGCATGGTGGAATGATTGACGATGGCACAATTTATCGGTTGGGGGACAACAATTTTCGTTGGATAGGGGGCAATGACACAAGCGGTCTATGGCTCAAAGAGCAAGCCGTTGAGCGAGGTTTAAATGCATGGGTGCGGCCGTCTACAGACCAGCTCCATAACATTGCAGTCCAAGGGCGCCATTCAAAGGATATCCTGAGGAAAATTTTTTGGACGCCGCCAACCCAACCGTCCGTTGAGGAGTTGCCCTGGTTTCGAATGACTATTGCCCGCATCGGCGATTACGCGGGAACGGCGGTTGTGATTTCGCGAACCGGTTATTCGGGCGAGTTGGGGTACGAGATATTCTGCCACCCAAAGGATGCGGTCGAAGTATTCGACGCAGTTTGGGATGCTGGTCAGGAATATGGCATAGCGCCTTTGGGCCTTGCCGCGTTGGACATGATGCGGATCGAAGCCGGATTGATTTTCGCAGGCAGCGAATTTGACGACACAACAGACCCGTTCGAGGCCGGTATTGGCTTTACTGTGCCATTAAAGACAAAAGAAGACGATTTTATTGGCCGAGCCGCATTGGAGGAGCGTAAGGCGCATCCGCATCGAAAACTTGTTGGATTTGAAATCGAAGGAGGCACCGTGCCTTCGCCCGGTGATTGCGTTCGCGTTGGGAAGGCGCAGGTGGGTGAAATCACCTCGGCAGTAAAATCGCCAGTTCTTGGAAAAGTGATCGCGCTTGGCCGGGTTGTAACGACGCACGCAGGCGTTGGAACGGAAATCGAAATTGGCCAACTTGATGGCCAGCAAAAGCGATTAAAAGCTCGCGTTGTGAAGTTTCCACATTTCGATCCCGGGAAAGATCGAGTGAAGGGTAACTACGATTGAAGGTCTTCACAGCGGATGCTGTACCTGGACGTCCATACTGGTGGGATCATGTGGCATGGCCAACCCTTGGAGAAAGGCCGCCAAATCAAACGGAAATTCTGATAATTGGCGCCGGATATACGGGGCTGTCTGCGGCCATCGCTGCTAATGATTCAGGTGCTCGGGTTTTGGTCATAGACAGTGGACAGCCGGGGCAGGGGGCCTCGACCCGAAACGGAGGCATGTTGGGTGCACACCCGCGGATTGGTTGGGATACACTGGCCAGTCGATACGGGCCATCCGTTGCTGACGCGCTGTTTTCCGAGGCCGCAGATGCACTGAGCTGGATCAAGAAACTTCTTAGGAACGAAAAAATCGCCTGCGACTACGAAGAATGTGGGCGAGTTCAACTTGCTTACACATCTGATCATTTCGCGGCGCAAAAAAGGATGGCTGCGCAGATTTCTGAAAAAGGTGGCGGGCCGTGTGAAATCCTGAGCCGCGATGAATTATCGAATTATATTGCCACACCACTTTATAAAGGAGCCATCCGGTTTCCCAAACACGGCGCGTTGCACCCGGCGAAATACCTGCACGGTTTGTTGAGTGCTGTATTGAGCCGTAAAATCACCGTAGTTTCAAATTGTCCGGCAGTTAGTGTCCAAAACGCAGGAACAAAGTGGAGGGTCTCAACGCCGCATGGAGAAATCACCGCCGACAAGATCGTTTTGGCTACGAATGGCTACACGGGACAACAGTTTCAATGGTTTAATCAACGTGTGTTTCCGGTGCCAAGTTTCATCATTGCCACAGAACCGTTGTCACCTGAATTGATAAAGGAATTGGCGCCAAGCCGTCACATGATGGTGGAAACTCGAACGCACCACAGCTACTTCCGAGTGTCACCCGACGGATCTCGAATATTATTCGGAGGCCGCGCAGCCCTTGTGGATATCGATCTTACCAAAGCCGCGCGTCGCCTACGCAAAAAAATGGTCGAGATCTGGCCGGGGCTGCGAGATGTTCAGTTGTCACACGTTTGGACAGGAAACACAGGTTTCACCTTTGATCAATTACCGCATGTAGGGGATCGGAACGGTGTCCACTATGCATTGGGGTATTCCGGGGGTGGAACAGTGTTAGCTCCATGGTTGGGCCGAAAAGCTGCGCTTCGGGCTGTGGGCGCGCCGGAAGGAGAAACGGCTTTTACGCAAACGCGGTTTTCTTCTCGCTGGTTCCACTCCGGCGGACGACCGCATTTTCTGCGCCCACTCGATCTGTGGTATCGTCATTGGGTCGATCGACGTGAAGACAAAACCGCAAACGACTAGTTGGCCCAGACGGGCATCACAGACATAGTCAGGGGGCTAGTGTTGCCGCTGTCAGGCAAAAAGACTGGTTCCTCTGCAAGTTCGATAGCCTCCCACCGACGTAGCCAGACGTTCAACGCGGCCGTCATGTCTGTTCGCGCGACAAGGTGTCCCAAACAATGATGAGCGCCCCCTCCGAAACCAAAATGCGGTTTTCGGCGGACGCGAATATCAAAATTGCCATCATGGCCTGTTTCAGGGTCTGTAGCAGAAGCATGAACCAAAATGTGCACAGTTTCCCCTGCGCGAATAATGACATCACCGATGGTGACATCTTCCAATGCTTCGCGGGTCGCCCAAGTCGTTGTCGGGCGCATTCTGATCACTTCGTCGATGGCGTTTGAAACCGCTTGCGGATTGTTCCGCAGCCAGGTCCACTGTTCTGGATGTTGCGAAAAAAGATGCGCGGCAAAAGCGAGTTGCGCGCGAGTAGTATCCACGCCGCCAAAGATCGAAATTACCGTCAAATCAATTAGCGCCTGACGATCTTCATAGTCTTCCGAAATGAGGCGGGCGACAAAACTGCCGCTTGGCGGTGCATCGAGCAACCGATTTGCCATTTTCGTCAATCTGTCTACAGACGCGTTTACCTCTGCCTGATAATTGATTGCCTCTGGCCCCATAGCGAGACCTAGGCAGGTTGCGTCTGCTGCAAGGCGCTCGGAGACGTGCAATGGCAGGCCTAATAGTGTTGTAATTGCCTGTCCTGCGAACGGTTCGGTGAAACCGTCAATTATGTCAAAAGGCTCATGACTACGAAGGTTGTCACACAAGGTTTCTGCGATTTCGACAAAATCAGGCTCCAGCGCAACGATATGTTCCTGCGCCAATGCATTCTGCGCAATTTTCCTCAATGCTGAATGTTCTTCGCCTTCCAGTGATATAACGCTGCGTTTCCAAAACTCGGCGAAACTGCCCTTTAGCCCCACCATGTTCGGCCAGGAGTGGCTGCCTTGACGAAATCTCCGGTCACGCAAAATCATACCGCCTTGGCGGTGCCGTAGAACTGCATAGCCAAACGGCGTACGGGCACACCAAGCTGTCTGGCGCGCTGTGTGCACTTCCTGAGAACGCGTTGAAAAGGTCGGACTTGCTAGATCTAGAAATGGAAGACGTCGATCCATGGCTGTCCTGTCTGAAAAGGGCCGCACCAATTGGGCGGCCCTTTAGATAGTTGCTTGAAGTTACTTTTTCAGTTTCTTGTAGGCGTCATGCTCGTGCTTGTAGCCACTCCAAAGAGTGTAAATGCACACCAAAACGGCGAGAAGAAACCAGACAGTCGACATTGATGATCCTGCCCCTGTGAAGATCGGGCCAGTCATCTCATCGACGTTTGCTAGATCAAATCCCATTTTTCAGTCTCCTAATTCAGATGTTTATTCTGCAGCAGGCGGGGAAGGAACAATGCCTTCCGGATACGCCTGCAATGGTACTTTGGTTAGATCGAGCCCTGCGAGTTCTGCTTCTTCCGCCACGCGCAGCATTCCTAGTGCGTTGAGGATCCAACTGACAACGTACCCAGGCACAAATCCCAACAGGAAAAATACAACCGCGCCAACGAGCTGACCTACAAGCGACACAGTGGCAACGCCGTCACCCTGGATGGCTGGAAGACCTGACCCCCAGATTCCAAACATGATCAGGCCGAACAGACCAATCGTACCGTGAACAGTTACGGCACCGACAGCGTCGTCTATGCCGCGTTTGTCTAAGAAATTGTAGCAAGGTTTCAGCAGTGCTCCGCCTGCGGCGCCCATTACGAACGCGAGCGAGGGATCATAAACGTCAAGTCCCGAAGCCGTGGCGATGATGCCGGCAAGGGCACCTGACATCATGAAGAATGGGTCACGAGCGATTGCCCACGCACCAATTATACCACCCGACATACCCATCAGAATGTTGAAAGCCAACGAAGACAGAGTCATCGGCGTACCGTAGATTGTTGTCGCTTTATCCGCGTACCAGCTCCACCCTTCACCCGGAACAATGACACAGGCCATCAGAAAGCCCCAGAATCCTACGATAATCAGCATCAGGCCGGTTACGGTGAAAGGCATGTTGTGTCCTGCGATGTGATTTGCCGAACCGTCTTCATTGTATTTACCAATTCTCGGGCCAAGATTGATCAAAACGCCAAGGGCAAAGAAACCTGCCACGGCGTGTACCAGTCCCGCTGCGCCAAAGTCGTGTACTCCCCATTGGGTTACTAGCCATCCGTCTGCGTGCCAGCCCCAAGCTGCTGCAACAACCCATGCGAACGAGCCCAGAACAACGGCAAGGATAACAAATCCAACAACTTGAATTCGCTCGATTACCGCGCCTGAGAAGATCGACGCTGTGGTTGCTGCAAAAAGTGCGAAAGCACCCCAGAACACACCTGTCGCCTGATCATCCAGATTGGGTCCTGCACTTTCGGTCCATGGCCACGCGAATGCAGCGTACTCGGCGCCGGAAATGCCCATGGCGCCCTCTGAGAACGTGATGCCGGTTGGGAACCCCCAGTAGACCCACCACCCAAAGAAATAAAATGTGGGCATCATAAACGCGAATGCGAGAATGTTCTTAATGCCCGACGCAAGCACGTTTTTTTGTCGGGATGCACCCATCTCGTATGCCAAAAATCCGGCGTGTATGATAACCATCAAAGGTATTGTTAGGTAGTAGTAGGTTTCTGCAAACATTGTGTTCGTTACAGAAGCCGCTGCTTCCAGTTCCGCGACTTTCGCCGCTAGTTCCGCTAGTTGCTCTTCCATGTTCCCATCCCTGCTTGGTTCCCGAGGTGGAGTTTTTGTTACAGACGAATTTCAACAGTCTGCGACAAAATGCTACACTAAACCAATTCGAAACCAGAACAAAAAATTTTGATCCAAAAATATCCCAATCTGTTTTCGAAGTTGCCGCTCACTTCTGAACTATCAACAGCAGGCCAATTGAGGATCCGAATTATTGTGGTTGCGGCATATCGATCTTGTCAAAAATGCTTAGAACTAATTCCAATATCACTTGATAGAAAGCGCTGGGTGCCTTTCTGATCTGACTGCAAACACAAAAGAGCAATGGATTGGTCATTGCAGAGGAATCGGAAGCCGAAAGTATTTTGATTCCGAAACTTCGGTATTCCCTCAGCCGCAGTAATTTCGCACCTCGGTATCCCTAAGCCCAGTGTCCACAAGCATACAGCGGTTCCGTGCCTCGTAATAATATCCACGCGCGTACCACATCACAGCTTCGGGTTCGCTTCCGTCAGAAACCATCCAAGCCCCACGCAGGTATTTTACCGCATAGGTAAGGTTGGTCTGTGCGTCCAATAGGTCCGAGGCTTCGCCTTGAAACCCCATTTGGCGCGCCGTAGCTGGAAGGATTTGCATCAAACCGTAGTAGGGACCGTTGCGCGCGTAGGGGCGGTAATCGCTTTCCCGCTGGATCACGCGGTGAACAAGGCTCCGCGGCACGCCGTGGGCGTCCGCCGTTTCGTTGATCATCACGCGAAGCTCGACCGTTTCATTAGGATATAGTCGAGTCACTGTTTCCTTTGGCGCGCTGCTGCAAGCAGCCAAAGACAACGCTGCGGTTAGGATCAGGTATCGCATCCGACCTCTCAACTTACTGAAACTTGATGCAATCACTGCCTATCAGCGGCTGATATTCAATAGCCTTGAGACTCAATGCGCGGGTTTCGGCCTGCTGCGCAATTTTTCTTCCGTAAAAACGAGTACATCCAGAAACTTGGTATCATTTAACGGGGCAGCATGATGCAGCGGCTGTCAGCGTGGCAAGAAGCGCAAAGCGTCAGAGTAAAGAAGCAAAGCTTCCAAGTTGCGCATTACCCAAAGATTGAAGTCAAATCCTGAATATATCGGAAACTAAGATTTGGCAGGAGCCGATTATGCGCCAGTAGTCTCCGGATTGACCGCTTCAGCATACCCATCAGAGTTGTCGAGCCAGTGCAACAAAGCTCCAATTGGCGCAACGAACGCCACTAACAGTTGCGGTGCGCTTTCTTTCTGGGCAAGACTCCCAATGCGTCTGCCGATGGCCAATAATATAATGGCGCCTAAAACTACTGTGATCGCGCTGGCCAATGGTGCCTTTACCAGTTGATAATTCTGTGTAGCTACAACCGAGATTGCAAGACTTACGCGGGCAAATGCGATGCCATCGACAAGTCTGCGAAGCTTTGGGAAAATAAAGGTTGTTAGCGCCGCTGCGAAGCCGACGACAACCATATACAACAGTCCGGCAAATACGGGGAAGGGCAATCCGAAAACGGTACCGACCAAGTGCGAGTAAAGAACAAAACCCGCCAATGAGGCCATGAAGCTCGCAAACGCAATCCGACGCCTTTCAAGATAGCAGTGGGTCAGTATTTTTTGCATCAGCGTTTCCCCTGCATCGCAAGCCCCGCGTTGGACTAAATGAAGCTTCTGTGGATCCAGTAGGGTAACACTTCAGCATTATTAGGCGGTCGCTCGTAGGGCGACCCGACGAAACGTCCCCCATAAAGCCAATAGAAAAGGTCGTACTTTCCAAAATTTTTAAGTTCGTCGCCAATATTTTCAGACTGACATTGTGTCAAAAATGTGTCCACCGTGCACTTGGAAACACATTGTTCTTAAAGTGGAAACTGGCGACGCATCCGTTTCTGCTTCAGATCTCAAACGGAAGAAAATCTCTGCGTTGCTCCGATCCGCGTTCGAACGTGCCTGCCGGGTTTGCGGTCTCCATTCGGCTGAAACAGAGCGCGCCTGCGAATACGGCTGTAAACCTGCGTTCGCATGCGCGGCTTAACCTGTCCTGAACTGCAGAAACTGCTAAGCAATTGGTTGGGGTAAACCGGTCAGAAGGCTTTTGGCCTTATCTTCCGCGCACAGTTGGTCCTTCGCATTTACTCACAGTAGGTTAGGGTAAGGTCAGGAGTACGCTATGGAATTACCTACACTGACCTATGAAATGATCGCAGTGCTGAGCTTGCTGTCATTCACGGTCTTACTTTTCGTAACCGAAGTCGTGCGGATTGATGTGGCGGCCGTTCTTGTGATGGTACTGTTGGGCGCGCTGAGTTATCTGCCTGGATTGGGAAATCTGGCCAATGTTACCGAACTTTTTCAAGGCTTCTCCTCTAACGCGGTGATGTCCATTATTGCGGTTATGATTCTTGGTGCGGGGCTCGACAAAACTGGACTGATGTCAAAAGTTGCTGCCGTGATCCTAAAAAATGGAGGGACCACAGAAGCACGTATTATTCCAATTGTCTCAACAACTGTCGGCATTATTAGCTCGTTTATGCAGAACGTCGGGGCGGCAGCGCTTTTTCTACCGGTTGTTAGCCGTATCTCAGCGCGTACAGAAATCCCGATGAGCCGATTGCTGATGCCCATGGGGTTTTGCGCAATACTTGGCGGCACCATCACTCTGGTGGGTTCTTCACCATTAATCCTGTTGAACGACCTTATTGTCTCGGCAAATGCGTCTTTGCCCGCGGATCAGCAGATGGAAACATTCGGTTTATTCTCCGTTACACCTATCGGCGTGATGCTGGTTTTGACCGGAGTACTTTACTTTGTGCTGGTCGGACGTTGGGTTCTGCCTGCGCACCGCGAACGGGGAGAGGATGCCAGCTCAGCTCGATCCATGCAGGCTTATATTGAAAATACGTATGGTCTTCGGGCGGATATGTTCGAAGTTCGAGTTCCGGAAGGCTCAATCATCATCGGACAGACCCTCGCCGATCTGATGGTCGCCCATCATATGTATATCCTCGGCACATCCTATCGAGGCCACAAGGTCATCGCACCAATGGCTGACACCAAGATAGAGGCGCCAGCGCGATTGGCGGTGCTTGGCCTGCGTCGAGTTGTTCAGAGGGAGTTTGCCGAACCGTACGGACTGGAAATTTTGCCGCAACTGGATGTATTTGCAGATGATTTTGCCGCAACTCAATCAGGGGTGGCAGAGGTCGTTATTCCGCCTGGCTCTTCGGTTATTGGTGAGACCCCGATTGATCTTCGTCTGCGTCAAACACATGGGCTGTCATTGTTGGCTATTCAACGTGGCGAGGAAACTTTAAGCCATGTGGAAACTGAGGATCATGCGGCCACACATATCGGGCAGGTACCTTTGCAGGCAGGGGACACTTGTGTCGTCCATGTACAGTGGGATCGGCTGACCCGACTAAAGTCTGACAGAGATTTTGTTGTTGTAACCTCGGACTTTCCGCAGGAGGAATTGCGGCCGCACAAAGTCGGCTGGGCAGTCGCCTTTTTTATCATAGCGCTGAGTTTGATCCTCTTCTCCGATTTGCGTCTGTCTTTGTGTCTGTTGATCGGTGCTATTGGGATGGTGCTGAGCCGAGTACTGTCGATTGATGAAGCCTATGAATCGATCAGCTGGAGCACGGTTTTTCTGCTCGCCTCTCTGATCCCGCTTGGCCAGGCGGTCCAAAACACCGGCACCGCGGATTGGATCGCTGCGCACGTACTAGCTTTCCTGAAAGGTTGGCCAATATGGTCGTTGCAAGCTGGAATAGCAGTTTTGGCTACAGCGTTCACGCTGGTTATGTCAAACGTAGGCGCAACTGTTTTATTGGTTCCGCTAGCTGTTTCTATTGCGGTATCAGCGGGAGGAAACCCAGCTGTGTTTGCCTTGACGGTGGCAATTTCAACGTCCAATTCATTTTTGATCCCGACCCACCAGGTGAATGCTCTAATTATGGGACCTGCAGGTTACCGGGTGGTCGATTTCCTTCGTTCTGGCGGCATCATGACGTTGCTTTTCTTGATTGTCTCCATGACCGGGTTAGCGCTCTTTTTCTAATCCGTTTTTGGTAAGGTCATCGACGTTCAGCAAAAGCTATAACGCAGCTTTTTCCGCTCAACTGGCGTATGCATTGGCTGCAAAGACCGTGCGCTGAACCTAACGCAAATCAGATTTTGCAGTCAGGACTATTGTACTGGCACGTACCATATTGGTGAAGTATAGGCGCGTTCCTGTGTTATCAATTGGACGTCTTCGGGCATTTCTATTCCGAACTTTACAGCATCATAAGCTGTCCATCGTGGGGTAGGGATTTCAATCACTCGAGCGTAGTAGAACGCGCTTTCCAAAGGATCAAAGTCAGGATCTTTCCACACGGTCCCCAACTCAGAGGCCCCAATTTTGTTTGTCCAAGATGGAATTGAGAGGTCCACGGTATTTCCCACGGGTGGTAACTTCCCATTGGCATTTGGTTCACGGTCCCCCGACCAGCTGATATCATAAACCTTTTCCTGTTGCTGGCCTTCGGTGTCCAGCCAACCCTTGATGATCTGAATGCGATCCAGATTGGCACCCACCGGATCACGAAGCGCATAAACTAGAAAAGAAGGGGCGCCTTCTCCTGTACCTAGATCACTACCCATCGGCACACCTTTGGTGTAGCCTACTAGTGCCAAATCCCGTCGCAACGCGTCGTCTTCTTTGAAGGAATAACCTCCGAACATTCGGACGCGTATACGGGGTCCTGTGGTTGCATAGGTTTCACGCCGATGCATTGCATCCCAAATTGCCTCGCGGGAGTTTTCCTCTGCCCAGACTGCCGTCAGGCCTCCGGTAATGTATTGCGAGGACCGCAGCGCGACTGCTCCATCAGAATATGTCTTGCTTACATGTTGGCTACGTTCTTCACTGGGTTCGTACCCAGTGAACTTACCAAAGAAATTGTCGTTGTCGGGCGCGGTCAAGCCAGTGTGCGTGTCGCTGGCTCCGCCTAAGCCAAATTTGAAAGGGTTCGTCCCCAATTTGTGTTCCAGTGACAAGCCTCGAAGCAACCCAGATCGAGCATATTCACCGGGCAACATATCTGGCTTTTTCGGAACCGAAGCATCCAGGTTCCCGTAATCCCACGTCTCAAAGTCAGCAAACTCATCATCAGGTGACAGGAACGGGTGCGCCTCACCGTCGCCTTTTATCTGCGTTGGTTCGTACAGTCTTTCCCATCTGTTTCGAGCTTCCGCATAGGTGGGGTCCAGTGGTGCGCCATCTGCAAAGTCATCGACAAGCGAAAACATCCAACCGTTCGACAGATTACCATTGTGAGGGATCACCAGTACGCGTCCGCCGGTCGTTTGCTCATAATTTTCCAACCAATTCCAAAGGTCACGAGGGTTCGGGGAGCCTACGGGCGGCGTCGTGGTGTATGGTAGTATTTGCCGTGTGCGTTGGGGGCCATCTCGGAAAATCACGTTTCGATGCAGATTGTTGCCTGCGACGAGGGACGTCCATTCATAGGCGATGAACGTGCTGAATACGCCGGGTTCATTATACTCTTCGGCCGAATCGATAATGTCGTCCCAAACGCGAGCATAAGCGGGATTTCCCGGTTGATAGTTCAGCGCAGGGGAAACCTGCCCTTGCGCGAATGCCGCAGTCAACTCAAGTGCCGCTGCTAATGCGGCTTCTCCACCTTTATTGAACTCTTCGTGAAAGTATCTGCCTTGCTCATCTGCAAGGATGTTCGGCGCGCCACCGATAATGTCGGTGATGGCACCCATCGCATCCGAATGATCTGTGATCATGAAGAAGTCGAGAGGTCGGGATAGTTTGACAGGTTGGCCGGTGTTTGACATCACCTGCTCGCCCCGCGCAAACCGATATGCGTCGCGAGGCATGAGCCGTGTGCCCCCTCCGCCGGCATCCCCTGACAATCCTGTGTGAACATGCGTGTCGCCAAAATAGACTTGGGTCGGAAACGCGCGTTCGGCGTAAGGCGAATAAGGTCGCCCAGAAGGTCCGGTAAGCCCGAAAGGGTTAATAGCGTCCTGAGCAAAGGCTGGGCTCCCAAGAATAAGAGCGGCGGGAAATATCAAACGAAACAACTTTTCCTCCCTAATTGGGGGCATCATATCACATATTCACGACAGAAAATGTCTTCGGTTGGAATTCGGTTGTCCGAAAAGCCGTCGAATCTGCGTTGGTCCCTATGGATCAAACGACTGCACCGCGACCAAATCGACCGGTAAATACCTCTCGCTAAAATAGTTCTGAGCCTTAAGCAACGTCGTGCTTCTGTGCAAACAACGTTTGCCTTGTTAAGTTTGTTCCAAGCAACATGGATCAACTTCGCTTTGGCACGCACGACGCAACAACTCTTGGAAGACCGGGCACGATTGCTTGGGCCCAACGTATCCACTTTTTATGATAACCCTGTCCACTTTGTGAAAGGTGAGGGCGTTTGGCTTTGGGACGCAGATGGTCGAAAGTACTTGGACTGTTACAACAACGTGCCGCATGTCGGACATTGCAATCCAAGGGTTGTTGAAGCGATTTGCCGTCAGGCCGGCAAGCTGAATACGCATACTCGGTATTTGCATGAAGGGATAATCGAATACCTTGAGAAACTAACCGACACGATGGCACCGTCTTTGAATACAGCCATTCTGACCTGCACCGGATCAGAGGCAAATGACATCGCCTTGCGGATGGCGGAAGCCGTTTCCGGTAAACGCGGGATCATCGCGACGGACGCGACCTATCATGGCAACACGTCACTTGTCAGTCAGCTCAGCAGGTCGAACGTACCGGATGTCGGTTTCGGGCTGGACAAATACGTTCGCTTCGTCAACGCGCCGGACAGTTATCGCTACCCCGATACAGATGGACAGCACTTTGCAACGGCAGTGACCGAACAAATCGACGTGCTTGAGAAAGATGGAATTGGTTTTGCTGCACTCATTGTTTGCCCCTATTTTCTGAATGAAGGATTTCCGGACAATCCCGACGGCTGGCTACGACCTGCGGCAGATGCAGTCCGCAAAGCTGGTGGTCTCTTGATCTGCGATGAGGTGCAATCGGGATTTGGCCGCACTGGTACGCACATGTGGGCGCACGAAAAAATGGGCATCGTCCCTGATATCATGACACTGGGAAAGCCAATGGCAAATGGGCACCCTATGGGCGGAGTGGTAGCTGACACCGATATCGTTGCTGCATTCCGCCAAGGGTACAGGTACTTTAACACATTTGGGGGCAACCCTGTATCCTGTGCGGCGGCCATTGCCGTACTGGAAGAACTGGAAGAAGCGGAACTTGTCGCGAATGCCAAGCGGGTCGGTGATTATGCGCGCACGCGAATGGCGGCGTTGAAGGAAAAGTACGACTATATCGGAGATGTCCGTGGATCTGGATTGATTTTCGGCGCAGAAATGGTGCGTGACAGAATAACAAAAGACCCAGCCAGTGATTTCACTGACCGCGTCATTAACGAAATGCGCCAACGCGGGATCATCCATTCAAAACTGGGGCGGTACAAAAACACCCTAAAAATCCGTCCCCCCATGCCTTTCTCTTGTCAAAACGCAGACCTATTGTTCGACAATTTGGACGAGGTTCTGGGCACCCTTGCGCCATCGTGAAACATGTCGTTGATACCGCCTTACGTGTATGGGGTATGGAACGCGCCGACGTCAGCTTGGTCGCTGAGCGAGAAAACACGGTATACGAAGTGCGTTTGGGAACCATGCGCCTGGCGCTTCGCGTACACCGGCAAAGCTATCGCACCGATGGTGAGCTGCGATCGGAACTGGAGTGGATGGCGGCGATGGCCGAAGCGGGACTCTCTGTGCCCGCACCGGTTCCAACTCCTAAAGGTGAGGTTCTGCGCCATATCGATGGGTTTCAAGTGGATGTTTTGACCTGGCTCAAAGGCGAAACAATGACCTCTGCTTTGCCAAAACTCGGCGTTACGGAGCGAAGGCAGCTTTTTTTTGAACTTGGTCGTGAAATGGCACGCCTTCATCAAGCGTCCGACGCGTGGGACGCCCAATCAGGATTCATCCGGGTCCACTGGGATCGTGACGGGTTAGTCGGCGACGCTCCGCTATGGGGCAGGTTCTGGGGAAACCCCTCTCTCACAAATGCCGACCGGGCCGTCTTTGTGAAATTCAGAAATCACGCATCAGTTAAACTCAACCGGATCGGAAAATCGCTTGACTATGGATTGGTGCATGCAGACCTCGTGCCGGATAATATATTAGTAGATAATGGTTTTCTGAAAATGATCGACTTCGATGATGGTGGCTATGGCTATCGTTTGTTCGACGTTGCAACAGCGCTGTTCAAGCATATTTCTGACGCCGACTATCGAATGCTTCGAAGCCGCCTGTTCGATGGCTATCGGTCAATTCGCCCTCTGGATGTTTCTGAATTGGATCTGTTTCTGTCGATCAGAGCTGCAACCTACGTTGGGTGGATCATTACCAGAGTGGACGAACCCGGTGGTCTGGAAAGAAATACGCGTTTCATCGAAACCTTCAGACGTCTGGTTACAAAATACCTTCAACATCTTGAATAAAATAGTCATTCGGCCTGGGATGTGCTGCAGAGTTTTACAAGCCTTGTTTTCGTTCGCTGTGACCGGCTCCAAGGCTTATCCTGCAGCCAAAACAAGCGTATAGCTTTCTTTTAACTAACAAAGATACCTTTAATTATATACAATACAGTGTTAGTATTCGCACTGATTTAAATTACTATTTTTTTGTTAGATGCTCATATCAAAAAGACGCATTTGCCGGCGGCTGGGCCACTGGTTTTTACCAATTGACCATTTTATTGATGACCAGGACGGTGACCTTTACACGTTTTGGCATTGCCCGTTGTGCGGTATTGAGCGGGTATCGAAAAGCATCCAGATTGAGGCAGCTCGCCGCCGCCAAAGATGGTTGGTCACAGGGATCTTGATACTCGCGATCTGGGGACCGATTTTGGCATTTGACCGGGTATTCGCCTAAAGGATTCCCCCAACTGTTTCGTCGAGGTTGGATGCCCTTAGAATTTGAGAGGCTTAAATGAAAAGCTCGCCAAGTTTCTGCCTTTTCTTGTTTCTTACCGCAACGAAACAGTCAATTGTACAAGGTGTGAGGCTGATCTGTTGTCCAACTGGTAGGTCGAAGGTGATTAGAAAAGGCGTCATGGGAAAAGTCAAAAATTCAGGACTATCGCAGTTTCAGCAGAGTTTTTGCACAAAGGGCCGCTTCGGGTTCATAGAACAGGAAGCGACTTGTTGCTAGGGGCGCGTTATAAGGCGCCTTCGGACAAAATAATGCTTGGCGGCTCCTTGATGGCTGAAAACGGATACTCGCCGGAAAACTGAAAATCCGAGAATTGAATTTCTGCCATTTTGCTATGCATGAGTTTGTTCAGAACGACGCGTTGGGATGCTGCAGATGATAGCTCCCCCAATGCTATTTTATAGCCTTTATTCCTTGCAACCTCGTGAGCGGCGTTGCGCATTTTTTGGTAGATGCCTTGCCCAATTGCCTCTGCCGATACTGCTCCCATATCGACCAGCGCCGCGTCACCAACGGAAACCTTTCGTTTGATTTCATACCGACGGCATAACTCCGCTGTAAGAGCCAGCATTGGCGCAAAACGTTGTGCTAGGGCAGGATTTTTGGTCGGCAGACTCGTGAAATCTGTTACTATGAGACACCCGACAAGTTTGTTAGATCTGAGGTCAGTTGCAGCAACCGATAAGCCTTCTTCCACCATTTTTTCGAACGGGCGGCGGAGGTAATCCTGATACTCATTCAACTCGATCCCCAAGGCCCGATGTAACGTGCTAGATGCTACAAATACGCGGGTCGCCAGATCGAATGCCGACTCTAAGTGCTCCTGTTCAAGCGCATGTACGTTAATCTTCATACCGTTCACCTGCTGACGGCGCATACCTGGTGAAATTTCCGTTATCTCGCATAGAGACAATTATCTTATTATCCGATTGTTCAGATCGTTCCAGAAGTTCCACGATCCAACCACCGAGTTTTTCCGTGGCCTCAACTTAGTATCCGACATTTGGTGTATGTAACTGCGCCTATTCAAAACCCACGAGTAATTTCGGAGTCAAAGGTCATAATGCGAGTAGAGATGGGTTGATCAGTCACTCGAGCGATCCAGATAATTCAGGTTGTGACGCTGGTATATTGTTCAATTCCTGATGGTGTCCTGAGCACGGTCGCCGCCCGTTGGCCCAGCCAAAGCGCTATTTTTTAGAATCCACACATGGTTGAAGTCGAGTGAAACCGAACGATTAAAGCTAGCATTCTATCAATGGAACGAATTTGTAACCACATGATAAAATTAGCTTTTCGATCATACCAATGGCTGAAAAGGTAGGCGGCAAAATCTACTTTGCGAATAAATCAGCCAAATTGATCTTGAACACTGAAATCTAGTACGTCGACGCCAGCTATCTTAAATAAAATCTTCGGTCCAATATGGACGCTAGGTTAAGATGCTCCAGTTTCCGAATTGATATCGCCATTCCGAGGACCCATAAGGTGCTAAAAATACTCCTCCCAATAGCCGCAACTGTGCTCAGCAATGGTGCGGAGGCCGACGAGCGGCCAATCTTCGATGCGCATATTCACTACAGTCATGATGCCGTGAAACTGGTGCCACCCGAACAGGTGGCCAAAATCCTCAGGGATGCCGGCGTACGAAAGGCGCTAGTTTCCAGTTCGGACGACAACGGCACTCAACTGCTGGCGGCAGCGGCGCCTGACATCGTTGTTCCGGCGCTTCGGCCTTATCGTCGTCGTGGTGAGATCAACACATGGATGCACGATGACACTGTCATTGACTATCTGGAAGAAAATCTGGCGAAAAATGAATACGAAGCAATAGGCGAGTTTCATGCATACGGGGATGATATCAAGACATCGGTTATCCAGCGTATGATCGAACTTGCAAAAGAGCGGAACCTAATTCTTCACCACCACGGAGATCGTGAGGCGGTCGACTTGATCTTCGAAACCTGGCCGGAGGCTCGGGTGCTATGGGCCCACTCTGGCTTTGACGATCCGGCAAATGTTGTTGAGGCTTTGGACGCGTATCCCAGGCTTTGGGCCGATCTGGCATATCGATCAGATATGGTTTCACGCGGCGTTCTTGACCCTGATTGGAAAACCGCATTCGAGGCGCACCCTGATCGGTTCATGGTCGGCACGGATACTTTCGCGCCGGAGCGTTGGTATTACGTGGGGCCGCATGCCGATTTTTCACGCGACTGGTTGAATTTGCTACCTGACCAGATTGCGGACAACATCGCGTTTGCTAACGCAGAAAGGTTGTTGGCATCAGAATGATCCGCTGGTTTTTCTGGTTTCTAATTTTTTCCGGCACGGCCATGGCCTGTGAATCTAACGGTCAACGCATGGTGGAAGAAACTCAAAATGCGCCCGAAGTGCATTTGGTTGTTGATGAAATTCTGTTGGCCCAACCGTTTTCTGTTCTGGTTTCGATCTGCAATGAAATTACAGTGGGTGACATACGTGTCGATGCAATTATGCCTGCTCACCAACACGGATTGAACTATGTACCCGAGGTTACCGCGCTGGGCGACGGTGTGTTTCGGGTGGACCAGATTCTGTTTCATATGCCGGGATTATGGCAGTTGCAGATCGACGTCGAATTTAGGGGAGAGTCATTGTCTTACACTTCCGAAATTGAGCTGAAATGAAGCGGTGGGTGACAGCCGCATTGTTGGCAATGCCGGGAACGGCGCACGCAGAAGTGCTCTTGTCGCGGAATGAAATTCAACAAACACTATCTTTTGGGCCGTGGCCACCGTCATTCCAAGCTGACCTCAGCAACAGAGTCTCGAATAATCCAAGGGCGATTGCGCTGGGAGCGGCGTTATTCAGTGATCCCATTCTTTCTGTCGACGGTGCATTCGCGTGCGCAAGTTGCCACGACCCAGAGCAGGCATTTACCACCTCCGAGCCCCGTGCGGTCGGACGCGTCTTATTAGATTGGAACACGCCAACACTGAAGAACCTGGCAGGCCTACGTTGGTATGGCTGGGCAGGTAAGAGTGATAGTCTTTGGGCAGCCAGTTTGCATCCGATCATCGAAAAAAGGGAGATGGCGCACAGCAAGGAAAGTCTAAAAGACGCTATTGTTGCGAGTCCTTATATTGATGATTTTGAAGCCATTTTCGGTGATACCCAAAACCAAGGAGCCGATTTAGTATTAGTAAATATTGCCAAAACTCTGTCATCCTACTTGGAAACATTAACTACCGAGAGGACCCAATTTGACGATTTTCGGGATGCGCTAGAGCGCGGCGATATGGCCGCCGCTTCGAATTATCCTGACGCTGCTCAGCGAGGTCTTCAGCTGTTTCTGGGACGCGGAAATTGTTCGTTGTGCCATAACGGTCTCAGGTTTTCCAATAACGAATTCCACGACGCTGGCGTACCGTATTTTCTTAGTGAAACCGAAGTTGACGAAGGTCGGTTTGGTGGATTGAACTTTTTACTCTCCAGCGCTTACACGCTAGATGGGGATTGGAGCGACGATCCTGCTAAGCAAGGTGCATGGGCCGTTCGTAGTATACGCCGAAGCCATTCCGATTTTGGTACTTTCCGTACGCCATCCCTGCGGGGTGTGGCCGAAACCGCTCCTTATATGCATGACGGCAGCTTGAACGACCTAGAAGCTGTTGTACGACATTACAACGAGATTGATGTGGAAAGACTTCATGCCGACGGTGAAGCCATACTATCCGAATTGAATTTGTCTGAGCAGGAAGTCTCTGATTTGGTGGCGTTTTTGGAGACCCTGTCTAGCTCTCCGTAACCTTGGAATTTTATTTCTGATCAGGTCCCAGAGTGTTTTCGAAATTTGCGATTTGGTGTCAGAGCTAGCCATCGCTGCATGGCAACTGTCAGGGCCTAAATTGACAGAGGATCAAGCTCAGTGCCGTCATTTTTCTGCCGCAGACAAAAGCAGCTTTGCCAACAAAGCAGGCGGTTTTAAATATCATCGGAAAATCAAACGTTCAGTGTATAGTTTGTTCCAAGCTTGGAGGGACACATGCTCCGTTTGATATTTTTTTTGTATTTTATGATTGTGAGTGCGGCTGCCGCCGAAGATACGCCAGCGACACAGCCGGGGGATCGAAATTATTCTCCGTACCCGCAGCAGGATTTTCCTAATCAGGTCTTCTTTGGCGATACACATCTTCACACGACTTACTCTGCCGATGCCGGTATGATTGGGAATACTCTTGGTCCTGATGAGGCATATCGTTTTGCAAAGGGCCAAATTGTCGCTTCAAGCACGGGTGTACAGGCAAGATTGCGACGTCCCTTGGATTTTCTCGTTATTGCCGATCACGCTGAGAATCTCGGTCTTGCACCACTTCTGATGGCTAAGGACGAAGTCCTTCTTTCAACAGAATTTGGTCAACAGCTTGACGCTGCTGTCGAAGCGGGTGATCCGGCGGGCGCGTGGTCCATATGGAGCCAAGCAAAGTCGGGCGGCGTGGACCCTTTGGCGGATTACCCGGAAATCTACCAAAGCGCCTGGAGCAATATTACCGAAGCGGCCGAAGCTCACAACAGCCCGGGTTTCTTCACGGCATTAATTGGCTTTGAGTGGACTTCTAATCCCGGTCGAAACAACTTGCATCGCAATGTCATTTTTAGAGGGGGTAAGGAAGGGGCTGACAAGATCATACCGTTTTCGAATTTTGACAGTTTCGACCCGGAAGACCTTTGGCAATGGATGGAGCAAGCCGAAGTTACGACAGGTCAGAAGCTTCTGGCTATTCCCCATAACGGAAACTTGTCTAATGGCTTAATGTTCGACGAGGTTCGGCTTTCAGGAGAGGCATTCGATGTTGAATACTTTAAGCGACGTGCTCGTTGGGAACCCATTTATGAAATCACGCAAATGAAAGGAGATGGGGAAACCCATCCAATGCTTTCTCCGGACGACGCGTTCGCTGATTTTGAAACATGGGATAAGGGTCAGCTAGGGCCAGAGCCTAAGACACCCGAGATGCTACCGCGCGAGTATGCCAGATCAGCGCTGCGTAGAGGGCTGGCATATGAGGGGGAGATGGGGGTTAACCCGTTCAAATTTGGCGTGATCGGATCCACAGATTCCCACACTTCGCTTTCGACGGTCGGTGAGGATAACTTCTTTGGTAAAGTTGCGGCAGTGGAACCAACCGCAGATCCCATTCGATTTGAAGAGGTGGTTGGCGGCATCGGGGGGGACGACTCGGTCGCGCAGTATGCGTGGCAGACATCCGCATCCGGACTCGCGGCCGTTTGGGCCAGGGAAAACACGCGAGAAGCCATTTGGGACGCGCTAGCTCGCAAAGAGGTATTTGCCACTACTGGCCCTCGCATCCGAGTCCGAGTTTTCGCTGGTTACGATTTCTTGGAGGCTGATCTACCGCGTGCTGATTTTGACGCATACGGTTACGACAACGGCGTTCCAATGGGTTCCGATTTGTTTCCAGACGCGGAAGGTCGAGCACCGCGGTTTGTTGTTCGGGCGCTGCGCGATCCGGACGGGGCAAACCTTGATCGTATTCAGATCATAAAAGGCTGGTTGAACGCAGATGGGTCAACGTCAGAGCAGGTATATGACGTGGCTTGCGGAGGGCGCGAATTGATCAACCAAGTTTGTGACGGCCAAGTCGGCAACACCGTTGATAGTGTTGCTTCAACATGGACAAATGATATTGGCCAAGCCGTCCTTGCGGGCTTTTGGGAAGACCCGAATTATGATCCTAAACAAAAAGCATTCTACTACGTTCGGGTTCTTCAAATACCGACACCGCGCTGGACAACTTATGATGCAAAAGTCTTTGGTGTTGCGACACCGGAAGGTGCGCCGCTATCCATTCAGGAACGTGCATATACGTCGCCCATTTGGCATGTCGGTTACGAATGAGCCTGGAAATACAATCCCAATTTTTCGTATGGTACGGGCACCCGACAACTTACGGGGCGATATGTGGTCAAGCACTTTGGACAGTCAAAGAAAAACTAATCACTGTCATCCCGCTTTAACATTGGTCAGGCACCCGCTAACCTGACGTTGTCACTGGCAATTAGGCAGGCACTTACCAAAAGCGCGTGGAGAGGCAGCATGGTTTCGCGTTCACTGGGTTTAATTGGCTTGGTTTTTCTGTGTTCCACGCCGTTGGCCGCAGGTGCAACTGTGGCCTGCACTGTTTCTTCAAATGCCGCTGCAGTTGAAGTTATTGATCTTTTCGCGTTTCCTGTTGCAACATCTGAGGTCCTAAGAAAGATACCAGTCGGCGATTTGGTTCTATTTCCGGATCAGAGTTTGGCGCCTGCTCAAGCCGAAGGCTGGACTTGGGTTCGGCACGACAAAACCCAAGCTAATATTTGGCAAAGCGGCACCTTCGGCTGGATCGCAGCGAACAGTCTGACCGAGTGCGGTTAGACAAGTGTCCAATCTACGTTGCTTTTCCGAGTTGCGGAAGAACGCCTAAAGTCAGGTTTCAAGGTAAAGCAAAGATATGCGTTCCACCAAAGCCCGTTGTACGACGGCAAATCTGGGTGTATGCGCGATTTCTTCTAATGTCGCGACCCAGAGTGGCACCTCGATTTTGGGTTCTACGTTCTTTGTTCTTTGAAGTCGGGGATCCGCGTCGCCAATGAATGCGGGCAGAAACGTTTTGCCCACTCCCTTAGCAGCCATCTGCTGAAGAACCAAAAAACTGTCTGCCCCGGTGGTTATTTCGTCAGCATCGACGTGCTCCGCCAGCCATTTAGCTGGAAGCGAGCGGCTCAACGCCCCATCAAGCTTCATCCATTTTCGATTTGGATAACCGTCATCATAAACTCCAAACGACAATGTTCCCGAGCGCTCTCCAACGAGACCTTCCCCAAGTTGAACCGACGGACGCACTGCGATATCTGCAGTCAATCTTGATAAATCATGGTGGCTATTTCCGCTCAACAGTGTCAATTCCAGACCGGGATAAAGCGCAGAAATATCGCTTATTACCTTGGGCAGCACGAGTTGGCAGAGGCTGTCAGTGGACGCAATACGTACTTGGCCCACTGGTGACTGGTTTGCTCCTACAATTGCACGCTCGACAGAAAGTACCGCATCTTCAACACTTTCCATCGCTGACAGAATTGTTCTAGCCTCAGGCAGCGCGGAATATCCTGACGGGTTCTTCTGAAATATCACGCAACCATTGCGCTCTTCGAATGCAGCAACCCTGCGAAGAACTGTGGCATGCGTGACGCCCAGGGCCGTCGCAGCAGCATTCAAAGAACCGTATTTGTTCACAGCAAGTGCGTATCGAATATCATCCCAGTTTTGGCTGTTCATAAATTGACAACTGACGCCAAATAACAAACAATTACAAGAAAATTCGTTCAAGCTAGAATTCTATGTATTCAACAGGGAGACACATCATGATGAAGAAGTTCTCAATCTTCACGGCAGGTCTTTTGTCAGTAGCCGTGATTGGAACAGCCATTGCCCATGAAAGTGAAAACCCAGCTGTCAAAGCTCGGACTTCGATAATGCAACTTTATGCCTTCAACCTTGGTGCGCTCGGCGGCATGGCCAAGGGAGACGTGGAATATGATGCCGAAGCGGCAACTCGAGCCGCGAATAATTTGGTCGTTCTGACCCAGATCGATCAATCCGCGATGTGGCCTGCCGGTTCCGACAATGCGTCAGACCCTTCCTCGCGCGCTTTGCCTGCTATCTGGGAGAACTTTGCGGATGTTGGTGCCAAGGGGCAGGCGATGGCCGACGCCGCTGTTGCCATGCAAACCGCGGCAGGACAAGATGTCGAAGCGTTAAAGGCAGCGATGGGTGATCTAGGCGGAGCCTGCTCGGCATGTCACAAAGCTTACAGAGCGCCAAAAGAATAATGAGGCGCTGATGGCGCGGCGAATTCTTCTTTTCGCTGCAGGCGTTGTTACTGTGGTTGGGTTGACTGGTTTGATGCTAACCCGACCACAGAGAGTAGACGAGGCGCAACTAGCCGGAATCTCGCCAGACCTTAAAAGAGGTGAGTCGGTTTTCTATGCGGCAGGATGCGCATCTTGCCACTCGGCGCCAGACGCCAGCGGGGATGAAAAGCTTTTACTAACTGGCGGTCGCCGGTTTCAGACGGATTTCGGTACATTTGTAGCGCCTAACATTTCCAGCGATCCTGAGGCTGGGATCGGTTCATGGTCCGCGCTGGATTTGGCAAATGCGCTAATCCATGGCACGGGTCCTAAGATGGAACATTATTATCCGGCCTTTCCGTATAACTCATACACCAACATGACCGCCGAAGACATTGTTTCGCTTCATGCTTTTTTGAACACACTTCCAGCTGTCGCCACCGAGAGCGACCCGCACGAGATTGGCTTTCCCTTCAATATTCGGCGCAGCTTGGGAGGATGGAAATTTCTGTATTTGAAACCCGGTTGGGTAGTTCAAGAAGATCTGAACGATCAAGAACAGCAAGGCAGATACTTGGTTGAGGCGCTGGGCCACTGCGCTGAATGTCATACACCACGTAACAGTTTAGGTGGTTTGAAGCGTGATCTTTGGCTGGCAGGTGCGCCAAATCCCAATGGAAAAGGTCGAATTCCCGGCTTGACCACTAACCAGCTTGATTGGTCCGAAGCCGACATCGCAGAATATCTGAAATCGGGCTTCACCCCGGACTACGATAGCGCCGGTGGAGAAATGGTGGAAGTCATCGAGAACACATCGCGGCTCACCGATAGTGATCGATTGGCAATTGCCGCTTACCTAAAGGCCGTTCCCAAATAGGCGATTAATCTGGGTTCAGGGCAGTCGGTTGATTGAGTAAAGCCAGCGGGCTATTTTGAACAGTCGCGGACGCACAGTGAGACAATTTAATGTTTAAAAACAAAGATTAAGGGATCGGTTTAACTTCGCTTGGCTTTGCGAATGGTTTTCTTTTGTAAAGTGCAATACAGAAACTTTAGTGGTGCAGTAGATTTAGCAACCATTGCATACATCGATGGGCTCACATGTCGATAAGGTGGGCGAATGAGATGTTAAATATTGGATTCGGCGACCCGTTACAGCATCCATTCGACTGGCAACCAACGAACGACAGCTGTGAGCGCACGCTGGACGCCATTAGTTTCTGGGTCTGTGGCGTGAACGATAACTGTCCCGTCTTTTTCTTCTTGCATCCAGATCACCTGACCATCGTTGTCGAGTTCAACGCGATACGCAAAGTCGGGTTTGTTCAATTGCGAAGCAAGCGACGCAGCAATCGCAGGGCTTTCGACCAACAGTCCCATTTCAGTATTGAGACGTGCCGATCTGGGATCGAGATTATACGAGCCAATAAAGACTCTTTGGCCATCCGATCCAAAGACTTTCGCGTGCAAACCCGACGCTGACCCCGCTAATATCTCTGGCAGGCTCCGGTCACGATGTTCCTGCCTTAAAGCTCGAAGCTCCAACAATTCCACACCGCTTTTCAGCAGATCGCCCCTATACCGCATGTAAGCGGCGTGGACTGGCATTACGTCTGTAGCGTCCAGTGAGTTGGTCAAAACTCGAACTTTCACACCTGATCGGGCTAATTCTTCCAGAACGTTGGCGCCTCTTTCACCGGGAATAAAATATGCTGACACCAGGTCAAGTGAGGTTTGAGAACCATTGGCGAAATCAATCAATTGCTCAACGATTAAGTTTTCGCTTTTGACTTCGCCCAAGCCTTTTGCCGGATCATCGACAAAAAGAGTGACTTCGCTCCACTCGAATTTAAGGTCGTGTGCCGCTATTCGATCAGCCAGTTCGTTCTCGGTGATCGCTTTCTGATAACCCGCCCCAGCGGCAGTCTGGCGCGCAGATTCTGCCCTGGCTTGAAGGTTTTGCCCTTTTGGAACATTCAAAAAAAGGTCTGCGTCATAAGATGAAGCACTGTTCCAGTAGGAATCGAAGGATTGTGAAACTTCGTCCACAATCGGGCCAATGGCTATCGCATCTACATCAAGGTAATGAGTTCCTGCTCCGTAGTCGAAGTAAATATCCCCTATGTTACGACCTCCGACAATCGTGGCAACGCCGTCCACTGTCATTGACTTGTTGTGCATGCGCCTATTAAGGCGGCTGAAATCAAATGCGTAAGACAGGAGCTTGGGCCGCCTGAGTGTAAACGGATTGAATATGCGTACATTGGCAGTCGGCAGTGCATCTAACTCAGCAAGCAAATCATCCAACCCAGATATGCCGTTGTCATCGACCAGCAATCTAATCTGCACACCGCGTTCTGCGGCTGATCTCAGCTCGTCTAGTAGCATCAGGCCTGTTACATCGTCTTGCCAAATGTAGTATTGCGCATCGATTGACGAGACCGCCTCTCTCGCAAGGATTGCTCTTGCCGCAAAGGCTGCGCGCCCGTTGCCTAACGGTCGTACCCCGTCAAGCCCGGGGTTCCGTTCAAGCGCATTTTGAATAGTCGCCCCCAAGGGACCGGTCCAATCGGGATCTTGTTTCAATGTTCGTTCGGAAAAGTTTTCTTTGGGAAGGGGGAATGCCAACCTTAACCCGAATATGGCAACTGCGATCACCGCCACCAAAATCAAAAAAATCTTGATCAGCCGCATTCCTAGCCTCGTGGTTTGGTACGTTAGTTTGCTTTGTTCCTGAATTTGACCCATCGCCGATTAGTTTTTCAAGAACTTACGCTTGGGCGAGAAAATTAGCGCTGCGTTGTGTCCCGTTTCGGGCAAAGCGGCTATTCAAAAGAAAGCATCGTTCGTCTTTTACGAGTCCAAACTTGCATTTGATTGTAATCCCTCGGTGCACTTTTCCGCTTAAATGGCAGGCGATTTTTGAATCACTGTCTCGTTGTATGGAAACTTTGCAAGGCTTGTTAACAAGGTGAACAATGTTTTTAGCTTCCGCGCCTGGGTCAAATTTACAAAAGGAATAAAGTTGTCGATGCGTGGTGCAATATTCCGTTTGTATCAGACATTTTCCTTATTTCAGCTTTGCACGCGGTTGGGAGAGGATAGAGCAGGATTGAACCTGTCAATGTTTTGGTCGGTTACTCTACCTAAAGCGTAATATGGGCGCACGACGGAGAGGGCCGAATTTGTACCTGTGCTAAGGCGGGGTTGGAACATTTCGAAGAGCCAGGTCTCGAAGTGGGAATGCTAATCCGGAAATAGCGCGGCATTGCCGGCGGGGCTTACTGGAAGCTACCTGCAGCCGTTCGTTCATGGATCGCTGTCGGTCGATACCTATAATTCATCAGCGATGGTGAGGTACGTAACAATAACAACCCCTCTACTGAATTAGACGTCGAGCGTCGACGGAATTGCGATGGGTTTTCTTGTCAAGATTGATTAGCACTTCTTTTTGGGTCGCGGTTATTTTAGGATTTAAAATCAGAAACCTAAACGTTATGAACCACTGTTTCGCATGCAAAGTGGGTGTCCAAATTTAGGCTACGTTCATTGTCGCAACAATTGTGTTACAGCGGCAAAAAAAACAGCCCTAATTATTCTTTGTGAAATATCACAAATGTCTTCTGTCCTGTTGGCCATGTGAGTTAATGTTCACGAATTCCCAACCTGAAACCAAGGGACCGCCAAGTCATGACTTCGAAGGCTGAACTTGAAACTGAATTGAAGAGACTCCGGGCACGAAATGCAGAACTGGAATCCAAGACAGTACAAGCTACCGAGACTAATGCAAAAAAACAAGACGGGTCAGCGGATGACATTCATAAGCTTCTGGCCGAAAGAGGAATAGACCTGAGCAAAGTCGAGAATGTGGGAGAGGCGTTGGTCGAGGAAATTGGCCGTTTGCAAAAGGACTACCCAATCACCGTTATTCTTGCAGCGTTCGCATTGGGATACGCTGTCGGCAGGGCACAAAGATAGGGAAAAATGATGAACCGGATTAGTAGGAACCTTACCACGATTTATCGGACCGAGCGCTTGATTACCCGCCGTCGTTTGGCTGTGGTACAACAGCAAACCGTGATGCTTGCCTTAGCAGGTATTGCCGCGATGGCCGGATTGGTGCTGTTGAACATCTCCATGTATTTCGTCTTGAAAACATGGTTGCCGTCTGCCGGATCTGCAGCCGTGCTTGCCGTAGCCAATTTGTTGTTGGCGTTTTTTTTGGCGTTGACCGCCAAGCGCACCAGTGTGGAAGAGGAAATCGCTCCGGCTGTTGAAGTGCGGGACATGGCGATTGCAGATATCGAGGCGGACCTTGAAGGTATGGCTGACGAAGCGCGCGACATTGTCATGGCGCTGAAGAACTTAGGATCAAATCCATTAGGGTCACTGTCGACGCTTCTGTTGCCCATTCTGACTGCCGTGCTGAAAGACAAAAAGAACTGACCGCACAGGGAAGAGAAGAACTTGGGTTAAGTGTGCCGTTCGCCCCATACTTGCACTGCCTCCTTACAGGTAAAATGCACCTGGTTAACAGTTGCCAGTTCCTCAAGCCCTCACTCTGCCATCCCTGCAGTTTGATTGAACCTGCATTCGTCCAAAGAGCACGGCAATTGGCTTGGTGGGCTTAGGAGAGGTCTTTTTTTCTACGTCTACGCATCCCTAGACGTTGTTACCCCAGACAACGCGTTCCATGCATTCTGCTGTGACAGAAACACTTGGCCGTTTAAATCGTCGATGAAATGAGACCTCTTCAACCGGTCCATTACAGGCCCTTTAACTTCAGACAAATGCAGGCCAATCTCAAGATCTTTAAGTCGGTGATTGATCGCTTCCAAACTTTCCAGCGCGGAATAATCCACCTCATTAACGGCGGAGAACATCAAAACGATGTGCTTCAGTTCTGAGCCGTCGGCAATGCGACTGTATACAAGATCCTCAAGAAAACGGGCATTTACGAAATAGAGGCTCTCGTCCACCCGCAGACTTAGCACCGTCGGGTTAGTCTCGACCTCATGACGTAGAATGTTGCGAAAGTGTTCTGTTCCGGGGACGCGACCAACCTCAGCAACGTGTGGGGTCGAGGTTTTATAAAGGTGCAACAACACTGAAATTGCCACACCTGAGGCCACGCCAATTTCAACGCCAAGACCCAGTGTAAGCAGAATGGTGGCTGAAACTGCGATAAAGTCCGCGCGCGAGTACTCCCACGTTTTGCGCAGGATTGAAAAGTCCACAAGGCTCAAAACAGCGACGATGATCGTTGCTGCCAGAGTAGCGTTGGGCAGGAAATAGACCAGCGGCGTCAAGACCAGCGAAGCAACTGCCAGACCAAATGCGGTAAAGGCTCCCGCGGCTGGAGTTTCTGCGCCGGCATCAAAATTGACGACCGAGCGAGCGAACCCACCCGTGACTGGATACCCACCTGTGAATGCCGCACCGATGTTGGCTGCTCCAAGCCCAATAAGTTCCTGATCCGGGTCGATACGTTGACGTTTCTTAGCTGCAAGTGTTTGGGCAACCGATACGGATTCGACAAAGCCGATCACTGAAATCAGAATTGCTGGAACCAAGAGCGCTCCTAGCAAATCGGGCGCAAAACCTGGCATAGCAAGCGGTGGCAAACTTTGGGGGACCTCACCAACGATTTTCACACCTTGACTGCTTAGATTCAAAGCCCAGACAGCGACTGTCGTGGCGACGACAGCGGCAACGGGTCCCGCCTTGGTTAGAACGTCGGCCAAACGCCCTGAAGCACCCAGGCGCAGCAATCCAGGCTTTAGCCCCTTACGGGCCCAAAATAGGAAAGCCGCCGCACTGACGCCGATTAATAACGTGATCCAATTTAACTCATGCAGATGGGAAGCAAGGGATAATAGGATCTCGAGCAGTGTATGGCCGTGGGCATTCACACCAAAAATATGCTTCAGTTGGCTGGCGGCGATCAAAATGCCGGATGCTGTGATAAAGCCAGCAATAACTGGGTGACTCAGAAAGTTAGCCAGAAAGCCCAAGCGAAATAGACCTAAGAGTAACAAGAACCCGCCTGAGAGGAACGCGAGGGTCAAGGCCGCGACGGCATAGCCTGCCGAACCCTGTTCGGCGACTTGACCAACCGCCGACGCTGTCAGAAGTGAGACAACGGCAACTGGCCCAATGGCTAAGGCGCGACTGGTACCGAATATCGCGTAAAGGATGATGGGAGCGATCGAGGCGTAAAGACCGGCTTCTGGTGGGAGCCCAGCCAACAGCGCGTAGGCCAATGACTGCGGAATCAGCATTATCGTGACGATAACCGCCGCCATCAGATCGTTGGAAAGCTGTTCCCGACCATAGCTGTGCGCCCAGCCAAGGATGGGCAAAAATTGCGCCGCCCGCATCAACATCTATTGCTATCCCAGCGCATTTTGATGAGCTTGCCAGAGCTTCGTCGCCCGCTGTCCGCTGCGGCAATACCCTAAGACGGGCCCAGGCAACTCTGCTAATGCGGCGGCAAAAGCAACATGGTTGTAGTCGGTCGGGCCAGACGGGCTTACAGGAATATATTGCATCGAAAGACCCTGTGCGCGTGCACTCTTATCGATTTCGGCAAATGGTGGCTGGCCCTCTGCTTCACCATCCGGGCGGGCGCAAACCAGGGACTTAAATCCGAGCTTCTTGATCTCGTCCATGTCGCCGGGCACAACCTGACCGCAGGTCGCAAATTGACCCGAGAGTTTCTTGATGTCCATAAATCGATCTCTTTCAAAAGTTTAGAGCTGGTTCACAGGCACTTTGAGCATGGGGTTGCCATCGTTATCGGTTGGAACTTCCCCGGCGCGCATATTCACTTGCAGCGATGGAATGATCAGTTTTGGCATCGCAAGTTGGGCGTCACGTTCTGTGCGGAATTTGACGAAATCTTCTTTTGTTTTGCCGACACCGACATGGATATTATTCGCCTTTTCTTCAGCAACAGTTGTCTCCCACTGGATGTCACGACCGCCTGGGCCGTAATCGTGGCACATGAACAACCGCGTCGCATCAGGTAGTGCCAGAACCTTTTGAATGCTGTCGTACAGAGTAGCCGCGTTGCCTCCGGGAAAGTCCGCACGAGCCGAACCTCCGTCGGGCATAAACAGCGTATCCCCAACAAAGGCTGCGTCACCCATGACATGGACCATGCAAGCTGGAGTGTGGCCTGGTGTGTACATGGCGAAGGCCGGCATATTGCCGATCATATAGGTGTCGCCGTCCTCAAACAGCTGGTCGAATTGACTTCCATCGCGCTGGAATTCGGTTCCTTCGTTAAAGACCTTTCCGAAAGTGTCCTGCACTATCGAAATTTTCGAGCCTATGCCGATTTTCCCGCCGAGCTTTTCCTGAATATATGGAGCTGCACTCAGGTGATCCGCATGGACATGGGTTTCGATGACCCATTCCAACTTCAGCCCCTGCGTCTGGATCTGGCGGATCAGCTCGTCCGCGTGATCGTATGTTATACGCCCAGCCGCGTAGTCGATGTCCATCACGCTATCGACGATGGCGCACGAGTTTGAGGTCGGGTCTTTAACGATATAGCTGATGGTGTTTGTAGCCTCATCAAAGAAGGCTTGTACTTGTGGCTTGATCCGCATGTTCACGGGGTAGTTCATCGTTCTTACTCCTAAAAAACTATCAAGTAAGGGCCTTAGGCGGTCGCCTTGGCGACTTGACCGAACAGCAATCGACGCAATCCGAAACCGGCAATAACGGCAACAAGGAATAGGGCGACTTCCCATCGTCCGGTACCAAGCGCCGGAATCGCGGCGCCGGGACAGAAGCCAGCGACCCCCCAGCCGATGCCGAACAGCGCTGAACCGCCGATCAAACGCGCATCAATTGTTTTCGAAGTAGGCAACTGAAAGCCGTCGCTGAACATAGGGGCAGAACGACGCCAAACCACACGGTAGCCTATGAACGTCACCAACAAGGCGCCTCCCATTACGAAGGCAAGACTTGGGTCCCAAGTTCCGGCGATATCAAAAAAATTCAGTACTTTGGCCGGGTCCATCATACCCGAGATAGCAATGCCAATGCCAAACACGAGACCCGTGAAAAGGGCGAATATCATCTTCATGGGATTAACCTCCAAAGACGTGACGGATGAGAAAAACAGTGATTGCTCCGGTGGCCATGAATGTCGGAACAGCCACCAGGGAACGAACCGAAAGGCGCGACAATCCGCAAACACCGTGACCTGATGTACAGCCGGACCCAAGGCTACCGCCAAGGCCAACGATAACGCCGCCGATGACGATCATTGCCGGGCTGACTGGAACCGAAAGCGAAGGCATGGCCCCGGTCACCACAAAAATTACCCCAGGGGCTAAGATCATGCCGATTGTCAAGGCAATTCGCCAAGCGAATTCTTCGCGGCTTTCGGGGAATGCCAAGCCAGACAAGATGCCCGTGGCGCCCATGATACGCCCCAGTCCAAGCATAAGAAGAACAGCGCCAAGGCCGATCGCGAGCCCACCTCCAAACGAAGCGAAGGGTGTAAATGCGGTTTCCATAAAAAGTCTCCGGTCGTTCAAGTTGAAACCTGATTACCGGTCGAGCGGCGCTATTTCAGTGACAATGTCACCTAACTGACGAATTCATTCGCTTTGTGCCAAATGCTCTAGTGCAGCTTTGTCTTGCAGAGTTATCCGCCCCCTTGTTTGCTGGATCATTCCTCGTTTTTGAAAGTCGTTAAGGATGCGGGAAACAACCTCTCGCGCAGTTCCAAGCTCATTCGCAAGAGCCTGGTGCGTTGTTTGGATTTCGTCTTGCCCACCCTCTAATACAAGAAGGCGTTCAGCCAATCTGACATCCATCCTGCCAAAGGCGACATCATCAACAACGCGCAGCAGATCAATCAAGCGACGCGAATATGCCGAGAAAACAAAGCGACGAAAGCTATCTTCTTCGGCAGCAAGTCGGTCAAACGAATTCTTGGGTAACGTGATAGCCGTAACATCTGTCTCGGCAATTCCCTCGGCGTTGTAAGCCTCTTCTGACAACATACAGGCCGTCGTTAGTACGCAGCTCTCACCAGCCTCGACACGATAAAGAACGATCTCACGTCCGACATCAGAACTTTGCGACACCCGAATCCGACCGGTTTGCAAAAACATCAGACTGTCAGGGATATTCTCAGGACCAAATACCTGTTGTCCTTGCCTGTACGTGACCACGCGCGCTTCGCGCAGAAGTTTGTCACGCACCCGGCGGGGCAGGTTTCGGGTGCCAAGAAAGCTTTCTGTCCAATCTCCAACGGAATTCGCCAATAGTCGTCCACTTCTACTAGATTTCAGTCAGTTTGCATGAGTCTTATACAAAGCACCCAAAGAGTAAGTGTTGTAAACGGCCAGTCTTTGAACCGAAGAGAAAACCAAATCTGCCGTACGCAACCATCCGTCCCGAAAATTAGAAGCAGGAGGAAAAAGAATTGAAGGATCAAATTCATCTGCATAGGCAGACGAGAAAGCCATTACAGCAATCGAGATAGCAAGAGCAGTTGGCAGCTTACATCTCGGCATAGACTATCCTCCTTGGGCAACAATTCAAATTTTCGGATAATGGTGCCTCAAAGTATTATACCAACGGCCAACGAATGGAAAAATAAGGGAATTGACCAATAAACCTTTCGGTTCGGTGGGAAGTTGGTCACAAAAAAATAGATCCAAATAAAAGTGTTTGTATCCTGGGAACAACTTCTGGCATCTGGGCATTTCGACCAGCGCCCAATTGCGAATGCATCATATTTATCTGGCGATATGTGTCCGACGAGATCGCGTTTCCGTTGGCAATCACAATTTAGCAAAGAAATTTTTCCTATAACGAGGTCAAATGTTGCTTGGAACCAAACGTAAATTTTGCTTCGATCGGGACGGCTATGTAAAAAAGGGAAGAGGAGGTTCTTTATGTGCTTTTCGTCCCAAGCCAGCTTTATAGCCGGTGCCGCGCTCGTGGCTTTCAGTGGCTTTACTATTCGAGAGGCATTTCAAAAAGGTGTCCGATTTCTTCCGTTGGCCAGCTTTCCGTTTTTCTTCGGGGTTCAGCAAATGTCCGAAGGTTTCCTGTGGGTGTCTATTAACAGCTCGTATTCCAGTCCTTCGGCAGCGGCGGCGTTGGTGTTCTTGTTTTTCGCCTACTTGTTTTGGCCGACCTGGGTACCCCTGTCAGCTTCATTGATCGAAGTGGATCGGAGGCGTCAGCAAATCTTTCAAGCGATCTGTGGCATAGGGGTCGGCTTGGGTATGTTCCTGTACTTGCCGGTACTTTTTTCACCGGAAAGCCTCAACATTGGTATCGCAAAACACTCAATTCAATACGAAAATTCGCAGCTGTATCCGAAAGAGGCGACTAAAAATATCGCGCGCCTGTTTTATGCGTTGGTGATATGCATACCACTGGTAGGATCAAGCGACAAAGGTCTGCGAGGGTTTGGTTTTCTTATCGTAGTATCTGTTGTCGTGGGGTTCTTTTTTGCTTCTCATGCTTTCACATCGATCTGGTGTTTTGTTGCGGCGGTTTTGTCCGTGTACATTTATTGCGTTTTGCATTTCCGTTATCCGGATACGCATCAACTGGTTGGTCGTGCCGAAGGTTGAAGAGTTTGAACCAAGTTGTATCAACTAAGTTTGGGCGCCAAATTAACAGGCTTGCCGCCAAACTTATTTATTTCTGGTATACAAGCATTACTCGGTTTTTAGTGCAGCTTTGCCACCGCAAGGACGCCGGGCGCCCCTGTTTTTGACGTATTCAAAGAACAAACGTACTCTGATGTGGATCGATAGCTGACAGGAACAATGTCTGATCCAGAAAACGCAAAAAACTCCACATCAGATTCCGTAACCCGTGCTGTTTCAGATGGGTTCGGGGTGGCGACCGAGGAGTTCAGAATTTCAATGCCGATTGGGTTCGGAGCTGTGGTGGCTGCGCTGGCCTCATTGGCGACATGCTATTCAGGGATATTGGCGACATATATTTTTGGCTTTCAGTCATTTTCAATAAACCCTCATGCGCAAGCGGTGCTGATGTGGGTTCTCGCACTGTTGGCGGTTGCTTTCCTGTGGAGAGACAGAAAGCGGCATTCCAAAGAACTCCCGCTTGTAATTGGCGGGATTGCTGCCCTGACACTCATCGTAACGCTTTACTTTGGTTATGATGAACGCGTCGAAGCGTTGGCTTATGTTCTATTGGTCATAGCAGCCCTACTGAACCAGAATTTCATCCTTGATGCTTTGAACTACACGGTTCGCAATCAAACCCAAGAGATAAGAGCACTGAACGAAAGATTAACCGAGAGGGTGCGGCGTCAGGAAACCGAAATAGACAGGCTTGGCCGATTGAAACAGTTTCTTGCCCCGCAGGTAGCAGAACTTGTTGTTGAAAATGACAGTGACGAACTTCTCAAGACGCATAGGAGATACATTGCCTGTCTTTTTTGCGACATTCGAAATTTCACAGCTGTTTCAGAAGCCATTGAACCAGAAGAAGTAATCGCGGTTCTGCAGCGATTCCACGACGAAGTGGGAAATCTGGTTGCCCAGCACAAAGGGACGATTGGTTATCGTGCAGGGGATGGCTTAATGGTTTTTTTCAACGACCCTGTGCCATGTGATCAACCTGTACTAGAGGCAGTGAGGCTGGGGATGTCCATCAGAGCTGCCTTTGAAAATATCCGCGCACCTTGGCAGAAACTTGGCCATAAAATGGGTCTGGGTATTGGAGTCAGTAGCGGATACGCAACGCTCGGGCTAATTGGGTTTCATGGTCGGGCCGATTACACCGCGATAGGTGGCGTGGTTAACACTGCGTCCAGGCTCTGTGATGTTGCGAGTGATGGGCAAATACTCATAAACCAAAGGGCGTTGATGGACATTGAAGACACTGCGCAAACCGAAGAGCTCGGTGAAGTGGAATTAAAGGGGATTGCCACCCCGGTACAAGTCCACCGCGTATTAAGCATTTCGGGTTTTTCTGACTGATTTACTTTTGTCGGCAAAAGGTTTGGGCGTCGCAATTGAGAGATAATACCTGTTGGTTTTGTCTTAACTTCGACTTCGAGTGGAATGGGCGCGGTGGGTTATCCAATGTTGTCGAGCGAAGCATCAACGTTACCAGACAAGCGAGAACGAGGTTTGCTCCTTGTTTTTTCGGCAGGTGTTCTTTGGTCCACCATTGGATTGGGCGTACGTTTGATCGAAGACGCGACCGTATGGCAAATTCTCCTGTACCGATCCATCAGTCTGAGCTTGTTTTTGTATGTCGTCATTCGCATCAGATCAGGTGAAAGTCCGTTTGTTCAAATACGCCAAGTCGGATTGCCAGTTGTCTTAGCTGGAATGGCGCTTGTTTTAGCTTTTTCCGGCGGAATATACGCCATTCAAACGACGTCAGTGGCAAACGCGATGTTATTGTTTGCAACTGCGCCTTTTATAGCCGCTATTCTAGGACGGATCATTCTTGGAGAAGCCGTCAGGAAGGCGACCTGGATTGCCTGCATTGTCGCAATCGCGGGGGTAGCCATCATGGTCGCCGACAAATCGTCTGGCGGAGTGATCAAAGGCAGTCTTGCAGCTTTGGGCTCTGCGTTTGGTTTCGCGGTTTTCACGATTTCCTTGAGGTGGGGAAAGTCTGGCGAAATGCTGCCAGCCGTTTTTCTTTCCGGACTTTTCGCAATCGCGCTAACGCTCGTGATATGTATCGCGACTGACATTCCGCTGATTCTGTCACCACGTGACGGCGGAATTTCCGTGGGAATGGGCATATTCCAAGTGGGCGCGGGCCTGATCCTTTATACCATTGGGTCCCGCAGCTTGCCTGCTGCAGAGTTAACCTTACTGTCCTTAGCCGAGGTCGTCCTGGCCCCGGTTTGGGTTTGGATATTTCTCGGTGAGACTGCGACAACAAATACTCTTTTGGGCGGTGTTGTCCTTTTGGCAGCCATCATAGGAAATGCGATTACAGGGGTAGTGCGAAGACCGCCTCCACTCTCAAGCCCCTGAACAGCTTTGGCGCGTCAGCTATTATGAGGGTAAAATACGAACATGAATCCAGGAAAATTGTTTGGCTCAACAACAGTGGCAAGCTCAATCTTTATGTTCAGGAGATCTGGTTTTTGGATGTGCCTTCAGTCTGACATTTTGAAAATTTGCCAAGATTCAGCTCTACAAGTGCCGACCGAAGTTTTCGCGGATGAACTTTGAACACTCTAGCTTCGCATCAGAAACTCAAACCAATTATTTTGATGCGGAAAAAAGGATTTACAATGAAAACAGCGATTGTAACCGGAGCTGCTGGCGGGATGGGGCAGGCCATCTGTAGTAAACTAATAATTGATGGCATGCATGTGGTCGGTATCGACATAAATGCCGGCACACTGAATAAGTTGGAGACAGAAATCGGCGCGTATTTCGAACCAGTTTGTCTTGACCTGACACAACCAGACGAAATTGCAGCCGCGTTTTCCGACATCAAGGAAAAGCATGGTGGTTTGGATGTGCTCGTCAACAATGCAGGCACGTGTTTTATGTCGGATTTTCCAGAAATCTCAAGCAGCGAATTCGACCAGCAAATGGCAATAAACTTCTCCTCTGCATTTCATTGCTGCCAAGAGGCGGTTCCGTTGATGCTGGCACGGGAAGGAGTCAAAAAGATCGTCAATATCTCTTCCAACGGAGCCTATAATTTCGATGTTTTTGACCCACCGCATTATCGGGCGTCCAAAGCGGCGATGGATACGTTGACCAAAGACCTCGCGCGCCGCTACGCCCGCGAAAAAATTTGTGTGAACTCCATCGCGCCTGCCATGACCGAAACACCGCTATTTGGAGTCTTGTCAGAACAAGTACTGCAAAGTGCGATTGAAGCGATGCCACACGGACAAGCGATGCAACCTGCACAAGTCGCAGATTGGGTCAGCTTTCTTATCTCGCCTGCAGGCGATATTTGCAGCGGTAATGTTATCATACTCAACCAAGGAAGAGATGTTCGTTAGATAACAAACAGCTGCATCACCCATGTTTTGATTATACTCAGGTATAAACTTCGGGGGCTTTTCGTAATTTGGGCCACTGCTCCGGGCAATGCCCATAAATCACAAAAGCGCCCTGTTCTGCAGCCAGTGCCATCAGCCGATTAGCACTTGCAATTGCAACAGTTTCGTCCCACGAGCCCACGAATTTTTCATCGATCTCCGCGGGCCGTGAAATCGCGTCGCTTGTTAATAAAACCGGGCCGGAAGGTAATTCGACCATCAACGCGATTTGTCCCGGCGCATGACCAGAGGCTTCAAGCACCGTCAGTCCTGGTCCAATCGCGACATCACCTTCAACCTGAAGATAGTTTCGGTCTGGCCATTCCAAAGGCTGAACACCGCCCCAATACAGTGGCCGAGGCAGCGTTCGTTCTTTGGCCGATATCAGGATGGGTACGTTGGGAAACGCATCCAGGCCTCCTACGTGATCAATATGAGTATGAGTGCAAACATGCAGTGTTATGTCGTCTGAACTCAATCCAAGTTTAGCCAATTGTGCATTCGGTAGATTGCCTGGCCCACATTCAAGCACTTCGCCGAACTCGTACAACCGGTCTTCTTTCGAAGCCGCATCTGTATCGATTGCGTATTTTTCAGGGAAACCGGTATCGATAAGTATAGTCTCGTCCGCATCCGTTCGGATCGCGAACCCGCAGATACCTATAACACGACCATTGGCATGGACCTTAAAAAGCCCGTAATCCAAAACGGCCAGTTCCGCGGGTCGCCCTTTGACAAAACCTTCAGCTTTCACGCAAGCTCTCCTTTGGTACACAGCAAGCATTGAAGGTGGGGCATGAAAGTCAAGATACATACACTTTTTCAATATCTGCTGGATACTACCGAAGCTGAGCCAGAAGCGTTTATTGGCTTCTCGCTTTCTGAACCGCCCCGCTTGGGTGAGTTTTTGGATGCGCTTGACCCCGAATTGCCGTTGGATTGGAACCAGAAAAGTTTTCGCGGCCTTCCTAGGTTGCGCGAGCGGGTGCTGGAAAACACTGACTTGGCAGATGCTTGCCACCCCGATGACGTTTTGATTACGGCAGGGACGGCCGAAGCGAACTACCTTGCCTTTATGCAATTGGTACAACCAGGCGACGAGGTCGTGACCGAGCGTCCTGGCTGGCCACAAGCCGGTGTGCTGGCTGACGCTGTGGGGGCCAAATTAAAGTTGATTGATCGAGATGAAGCTTTGGGATGGTCTCTTCCACTCGACGCTGTAGAGGCAGCGGTCACCGATCGTACACGTATGATTTTTCTCACAAACCCCAATAACCCGACCGGCAAACTCATGCCGCGTGACGAATTAGAGCGTTTGGTCAAAATAGCGGAGCGGGTCGGTGCATGGCTGCTTGTGGATGAGGTTTATGCTGGCCTAGAATGGGAAGGTGAACGCGCACCATCGATCGCCGGCATGTATGAGCGGGGGATAACCACAGGTAGTGTTTCGAAGGCTCTTGGAATGCAGGGTTTACGCACAGGTTGGATGATCTGCCGCGACCCTGATCTTATTTGGGACGCCATTGTACTGCGGGAAAACTCAAGTGAAATCATGAATATTTTGGGAGAGACAATTGCGGAAATCGCGCTGCGTCCTGAACGATACAAGGCAAAAATTCAGTCGGCTCGAGCTGCTGGCAGCCAGACGCTTAATCACTTAGATCAATTTGTTGCCCATCAACCTCGGCTTAACTGGGTTAAACCTGAGGCAGGTCTGATCGGTTTGGCAAGGTTGACTGGAATTGATGGCGACACATTCGCAAAACGACTTTTGGCTGAACCCTACCGAACTTTTCTGTTACCCGGATCATCCTATGAAATGCCAAACCATATTCGTTTAGGAGTAGGGGGCGGCACCGCAACAAATCTGGACAAAGGGTTGGATCGGATGTCAAAGTTGTTGATGGAACTCAGTTAGTCAGGGTTTTCAAAAACTTGCAGCATGGTTCCCGTCTGAGTTTACTAACCCTGATCCAAGAAGTGGAATTTAGAAAGTTCATCACCATGAGAGCGTGCTAGGTTTACTCAAAAGGCCGGCACTAATGAACACTCGGCAAATGGTTGCATCCAGCCATTTGCTAACAAGCTAAGCTGCGTTGAATTCCCTGAGACTGTTAGTTCGAGGTGTACCAAATCGGTGAAGTGTAAGCGCGGTCCTGAACTTCAGCTGGAACAGATTCAGGCAAGGGAATGTCGTAAAATGCCGCGTCGATCGTCGTCCAACGGGGTTTTGGGATTTCGATTACTCGGACATAGTAAAACGCATTATGAGCCGGATCGAATTCCGGATCTTGCCAATATGCATCGAGCGAGGCAGATCCAATAGAATTACTATAAGTCGCAGTGTCGATGTCTACTGTTGATCCAACCGGTTCACGAGCCCGCCCGTCGGCACCGATCTCTCGATCGTCTGACACGGCGACGTCATAAACGCGCTCATGAGTTTCGCCCGCCGCGTCAATCCAACCTTTGATGATTTGGACGCGGTCCAGATTTGCACCGTCAGGATCGCGTAGGGAGCGGATAAGGAAACCGGGTGAAGCTCCGTCCGGTGCGTTCGCAAGGTCACCACCCATTGGCACGCCATTTTGATAGCCATTTGAGACAAAATCTGATGCACTAAGGTCATCCGCATCAAAGTTCCAACCACCAAAAACCCGGACTCGCATTCTCGGCCCGGTTGTGGCGTAAGCTTCTTTGCGTTTGATCGCACCGTGAACTTCCTCTCGTGTATTTTCACGCGCCCAAACTGCCGTAAGGCCGGCAGCGGATTCCTGTGCTGTGATGATCCGAAGTGCCGGATCTTCTGCAGGAATAACATCAAAGTTATGGCGGTTCGCAGAGGGTTCGGTGTGTTGATACTTGCCAAAATAATTGTCTTCCCGCGTGGTCGGCAGTGCGGTGTGTGTGTCGGTCGTCCCGTAAAATCCGAATTTGAACGGGTTGACGCCAACCTGTCGTTGAACCTCTAATCCGACCTTCAAAGCAGATCGGCCATATTCATAGCGCAGCATCTCAGTCGTCTTTGCGACAGTTCCAGAAATATTCGCAACGTCCCAGGTTTCAAAATCCGCAAATTCATCGTCAGGCGACAAAATTGGATGCGTTTCTTCATCACCCTTAATTTGTGTCACTTCGTGCATTGGCTCCCAGCGGATACGTTTGGCGGCGTATTCTGCATCCATAGGAGAACCGTCAAATTTTGTCGGCGCAAACATTATCCCGTTTGATATGTTACCATTGTGCGGAACGGAAATTGCGCTTCCGCCCGTCCCGGCTTCGTAGGCTGCCAGATAATCCCACAAAGGTTCAGGATCTTCGCTTTCAAAGTATGTGTATGGTCGGGTCCGGCTTGTTTTATCCGCGCCATCCCCAAAGATTATGACGCGATGCAGATTGTTGCCAAGCGGTGTGGAAGTCCATTCATATCCGGCAAGAGAGGTGAACACGCCGGGTTCATAGTAATCGTCAACAGTCTCTACAATCTGCTGCCAAAGGTCACCATCCAGATCCAGCCCAGCCGTCGGGTCGCGCCCCTCAACTGAAGCAATTTCGATAATGTCTGCAAAAGCTGCCATGCGACCTTCCTGACCGGAATTGAACCGCTCGTAGGTCAGGCGACCCCATTCGTCTGCTAACAGTCGCGGATCCGCTGCACGCACGGCTGTTGCCAAACCTAACATTTCCGCGTGTTCGGTAATTGCGAGGAAGTCGAGTGGTCGAATGAGCTGAACAGGTTGCCCGGTGTTCGATGTAATTCGTTCGCCTCGTGCCACGCGAAATGCGTCATGAATATTCAGCGAAGTTCCAACTAGTCCAGCGTCAAATGAGATTTCAGTGTGAAAGTGCAGATCACCGAACAAAACACGATCAGGATAAGATCTGTCTACGAACGGCGAGTAGTTCTGCATTGGAACCACATTGTCTGGCGGAACTTCGCCTTCAAAAGCAAGCGCAGTGTTGGCCGCTAGCAAAACCGAGACAATTGAAGCACTAACCATATTCGGGAAAGTTTTCACGCTATTCATGTTCGCCCCCCAATTTTAAACAACGGATCAGACAGAAAAAATAAAAAAAGTTAGGCAACACAATGCACTAATTTACGCAAAAAATCAATTAACCACGCTGTTTGTTGAACTAGTAAGAGAGAGCAGCGCCGTCTGACTTGTAAACAAGCCAAAGCTAAAAATACGCAATATCGCAACGATGTCCTGAATGTTCTGCGATGCCGTTCTTGGTATCATGAGTTGGAAACCGACGTGTTGCGATTTGATACGAAAGAACGCTTAGGCGCGGCGATAGGAGCGATGTAGATGCAAGCATTCAACAACGCGATAAGTTCCAAACCACGTTCCGCAAAGAATCCAGTAATATTGGCGGCGAGTAATTAGTGTTCTCACTTTCGATAAAGGGTTAACGTTGGATAAGACTCAACTTTAGGCCCTGATACTAAATTAATTGATGTGAAACGGACGACAGATTCTTTCTCCGACTCGGATGTCGCCAAACCTGATGTTTCCTCAGAGGTCGCATCTGAACTGAAGGTGCGGCTCGATGCTATGTCAGACATTCTGAGCCGGATGTCAGTTTCGCGCCACGATGAAGGGCCGGTTTTCGACGCGATCCTGAAACACAGCCGGGACATATGCGATGCACCAATGGTTGGGCTTTTTCTGGCGGCGGTAGAAGGCGACGCAATGCAGCTTGCCGCCCAGATCGGGCTTCCACCTAATGCAATCAAATTATTCGATGTTGAGCGAATGAACTTGAACGCAGACGGGTCTTACCTTGCCCAGTGCATAGTGAGATGCGAACTGGTTACATGGGCGAACATTGCTGACAGCCCACTCTACAATGGTGGCAACCCGATCGTACGATCAATGACTGATGAGATCGGTTTACGTAGCGTTTTGTTTGTCCCAATTGTACTTGATGGCTCCGCAGTAGGGTCATTGGCGCTGTATCGCGACGAAGTAAATCCGTTTTCCGGCAGCGATATCGCGACGGCACAAACCTTCGCCGCACAAGCCGCGATCGCAATTGATAACGTCAGACAATATCAGGCGCTTCAAGATCGACGCGCTCGCGAACGTGCAACAGGCGAGGTGCTATCGGTCATCAGCACATCGCGCGATAACGAGCGCCCAGTGTTCGACACCATTCTCGAAAACACGGCACAGTTTTGCGAAACAGACGTTGCCACCCTTTCATTGATGAACACAGAGGGAACGCATCTGGAATATGCGGCCCATATCGGGGATACGCTGTCGACCTATGAGGTGGGCGTCGACCGTTGGTCTGTGGGCTCCAACCTTCAGATCGCTCAATCAGTTCGCGAGAAGCGTATTGTACACTCGGTCGACCTACGCGAGACCGATCTTTATCTTCAAGGAGACAAGTGGCGAAGGCAGCTTGCCGATGACGAAGGCGTTCGCACATTTCTGACAGTACCACTCTTAAAGCCGGACGGGACGCCCGTTGGCTGCATCGGAATTTACAGAAAAGAGGTGCGGGCCTTTTCCGAAGATGAGATTTCTCTTGTCGAGACCTTCGCAGCTCAGGCTGTAATCGCTATCGAAAACGTACGCCAGTTTCGGGAAATCCAAACTCGTCTTGAGCGGGAAACGGCTTCGCGCGACATTCTGGAGGTAATCAGTCAAACGCGCGACGATGACCAACCGGTTTTTAAAACGATCCTCGAAAATGCTTGTCGGCTGTGCAACGCACAACTGGCTTTTCTTTCTGTCGCGGATCACGCGACGGGCCGCGTTACAATCCCGGCCAATGTAGGCGCCCGCGCAGAGTTCAATGAAAACTTGAAGGGTTTCGACGAACCCCTAAGCCGCAAAGAGCTGGTGGCCATCCGGCCGATCCATGATGGGCAGATAATCCGGCAGGATGATATAGCAGATGACCCGTTGTATTATCGCGACCGTGATCCCAAACGTGTTCAAATGGTTGAAGTAGAAGGCGCTCGGTCGGTTCTGGCGGTTCCCTTAATGAAAGACAGAAAAGGGCTGGGGGTTATCGTTCTGTACCGTCGCGAGGTTGCACCATTTTCCAACGATGACGTCGATCTGGTGCGAACTTTTGCTGCCCAAGCCGTTATCGCGATTGAAAATGTGCGCCAATTCCGCGAGTTGCAGGCGCGCACCGCCGAAGTGGAAGAGGCGTTAGAGTATCAGACCGCGACCTCAGACGTGCTGGAGGTGATCTCTCGCTCGCCCAACGAAGTTCAGCCAGTTCTGGATGCGATACTAGAAGTTGTTGAGCGCATAATTCGGCACAGAGGTGGATACATCGCATTGCTGAACGAAAATACCGGGCTTTATGAGGCACGGGCCATTCGGCATGCGTCGCCAGAAATGGTCAAAATCGTTCGAAGCACTCCTTTTGCCGCGGACGAGACGACCACCACGGGCCGTGTTGCGATGTCAGGTCAGACGGTCCACATACCTGATCTGGAAAACGACCCCGACTATGGCTGGGCGCATAAAGCGCGGGTCGGCAACTATGCCTCGACGGTTGGCGTTCCAATGAACAACAATGGTCGCACAGTAGGTGTCATCACAGTCGCCCACACAGAAACCAATGCTTTTTCGAAGAAACAAATTGCCTTGTTCGAAACTTTCGCCGCGCAAGCTGTAATCGCTTTGAACAATGCAAGCCTGTTCGACGAAGTACAGCGTCGTACTGCCGAAGTCGAAGAGGCGCTTGAATACCAGACCGCAACCTCCGAGGTGCTGGACGTCATTTCGCGATCACCTAATGACCTGCCGCCAGTCCTTAATTCAATCTTGGATGTTGCCTCGCGCATCTGCCAGCCTGAATACGCCTTTTTCGCCATGATCAACCCAGAAGATGGACTGTATCGTGTAGCCATGTCCAAAAACGTCAGCGACGATTTCCTGACCTTTCTTGCGGAGAATCCGATTAAGCCGGAAGAGGGATCATGCATCGGACGAACGGCCTTGCATGGTGAAACCGTGTATATTCGCGATACACGTAACGATCCTACCTATACTTGGAAAAAAGCGGCAGAAATTGGCGACTACCTTACGACGTTGGGTGTGCCTCTGATCAGCAACAATGTGACGGTAGGTGTTATTGTTATGGCCCACCGCAAGGCCGATGCCTTTTCCGAAAAACAAATAGGCTTGCTTGAGACATTTGCTTCGCAGGCGGTTATTGCGATTAACAACACACAGCTATTCCAAGAAGTTCAGGATCGGACTGCCGAGGTCGAAGAAGCGCTGGAACGACAAACAGCGACGTCCGAAGTTCTGGAAGTTATTTCTAACTCTGTGGAGGACGCAAAACCGGTTTTTGACAAGATCTTGGACAGCTGCCAAAAGCTGATAAAGTGCAACGATCTGTCAATTTTGACACTGGGCGAAGAAGACCGGATTTTATTGGGCGCGGTACGTGGTCCAATTGGCGAGTTAAGCGCAAGGGGATATGAGCCGCTGCCAGTGGCGAAAACGATCGTAGCGACTGCGATCAGTGAACGAAGAGTCGTGCATTGCCCGGATGCGCTGCGTGGTCCCGACACATCTCCGGTAATTCAGAAGGTTGCAGAAAAGGTCGGGAATTTCTCCTGCCTTATCGCTCCGATTGTGTGGAAGGGAACGGCAGTCGGAGCGCTGTTTCTTGCACGCAAAATTGCAGAAGATGGCAGCGGCCTTCCGTTCCTTGGGCGTGAAATTGAGATACTAAAGAATTTCGCTGATCAAGCAGTTATCGCCATCCAGAACGCGCGTATGTTCAAAGATAACCAAACGTCACTTGCGCGACAGACCGCGAGCGCCGATGTGCTCAGGGTAATAAGCCAATCACCGACCGATACAACGCCTGTTTTTGAAGTCATCGTTAATTCCGCGACAAGGCTTGTTTCTTGTGACTTGGCTGTCGCAACACTGGCGGATGATAACAAATGGTGGCAAGTAGCTTTGGCTTCTCCTGAAGGTTTAATTCGCAATTTTGGACAAACGCGCCATCCGCTTGACCCAGAAGACAATTTCCTTTCGTCTGTGCTTTTGTCCGGAAAAACGATGCATATGCACGATTTGTCGTCGCATGAACTGCCGCGTTTGGCGAAAAAGTTGCAGGAGGAAAACGGTTACGAAGCTTTTCTCGGTGTGCCGCTGATGCGCAGTGGCAAATGTTTGGGTGGACTTGTGTTCATTAGAAAAACAAAGACGCCGTTTTCGGACGACGATATTGCTATGGCGGAATCCTTTGCTGATCAGTCCGTAATTGCCATCGAGAATGTTCGTTTGTTTCGCGAAGCCCAAGCGGCGCGCGAGGCGGCCGAGGCCGCCAACGAAGCAAAGAGCGCATTTCTCGCCACGATGTCGCATGAAATTCGCACGCCTATGAATGCGGTAATTGGGATGAGCGGCTTGCTGATGGACACTAAGTTGGACGATGAGCAAAATGACTACGCCCGAACCATTCGCGACAGCGGCGATGCGTTGTTGGGAATAATCAACGAGATTCTAGATTTTTCGAAAATCGAAGCAGGCCAGATGGATATCGAATATCATCCATTGGACTTGCGAGATTGTATTGAGTCAGCACAAGATTTGATCGGCAACAAGGCGGCAGAAAAGCATCTTGAGATCGCATATCTGATGGAGGATGATGTTCCGCCCGGCATCAGTGCCGACCTCACTCGGCTGCGGCAAATCCTGCTCAACCTATTGTCGAATGCAGTGAAATTTACGGAAAAGGGCGAGATCTTTTTGAAAGTGAGCGCAACGCCGACGGAAGACGAGCACGTTCTGATCAACTTCGCGGTTCGCGACACAGGTATTGGTATGAGCAAGAAGGGGATGGGTCGTTTGTTCCAATCCTTCAGCCAGGCTGACAGCTCGACAACTCGAAAATATGGTGGCACAGGATTGGGACTTGCTATCTCAAAACGACTTGCCGAACTGATGGGCGGCACCATGTGGGCAACGAGCGCAGGCGTCGGTAAAGGTTCGACCTTTCATTTCTCTATCCGGGCTAAACCCGCCCAATTACCAAAATCCAAATCTCGTGACTTGATCGGTGTGCAATCTGAACTGGTAGGCAAGCGAATTCTGGTTGTCGATGACAACGCGACAAACTTGAAGGTGCTTTCCCTGCAGACCTTGAAATGGGGAACCGAAACGACCGCATACAAAAATCCGGAAGACGCCATAGGGGCGCTAGAGAAGGGCGCACAATTCGACCTCGCAATATTGGATATGCACATGCCTCAGATGGACGGGCTTGCACTGGCCCGTGCCATTCGCAAACTGAACGAAAATATCCCAATGATCCTATTCAGTTCACTCGGCATTCGCGATGTCGAAGCCGAAGCAGGTTTGTTTTCGGCTTATATTACTAAACCATTACGCCAATCTCAGCTATTCGATACGTTGGTCACTCTCTTTGCGCCGTCAGAGGCCCCAAAGGAAGACAGGAGGATCCAAAAACCCAAAATTGATCCCGATATGGCGAAGTGGCATCCACTTCGCATTCTTTTGGCGGAAGATAATCTGGTAAACCAGAAGCTCGCGATACGCCTGCTCGAACAAATGGGCTATCGTACCGATCTGGCCAGCAACGGTATTGAGGCCAT